>JBDOMS010000637.1:0-27525 GCA_039831735.1 Pirellulales bacterium | reverse complement strand
CGTAAGGCTGAGGTGGAAAAACTTTACAAATCAATGTGGCCTGCGGTTGATGCGGCTATTGACGCAAAAGAGCGAACACTCAACAGCATGAAGCGAGGAGACGAACTTCGTCCTGGTGTGCTTCAAATGGTAAAAGTGTATGTTGCAGCCAAGCGAGTTATATCGGTTGGCGATAAAATGGCAGGCCGGCATGGAAACAAGGGTGTCATTGCAAAAATTCTCCCCAAGGAAGACATGCCCTTCTTGGATGATGGAACCCCTGTTCAGATTTTGCTCAATCCGCTCGGCGTGCCAAGTCGTATGAACGTCGGCCAGATTCTAGAAACGCACCTCGGCTGGGCGGGTAAGGTTCTTGGCTTTCAGGCCGTCACGCCTGTCTTTGACGGTGCCAGTGAAGAAGACATCAATGCCGTCCTCGAGGACGCGCATCTTCCGGCGCATGGCAAGGCTCAACTTTTTGATGGAAGAACTGGCGAGCCTCTAGAGCAGGAAACCACTGTTGGTTACATCTACATGCTGAAACTTCATCATCTGGTTGATGATAAGGTGCATGCCCGCTCAACGGGCCCTTACTCTCTTATCACACAACAGCCGCTGGGAGGAAAAGCCCGGTTTGGTGGTCAGCGTTTCGGTGAAATGGAGGTCTGGGCTCTTGAGGCCTATGGCGCCGCTTACATCCTTCAGGAATTGCTCACTGTGAAGAGTGACGATGTTGAAGGTCGAACAAAAATTTATGAAAGCATGGTCAAAGGTGAGAACACGCTTGAGGCTGGAACGCCTGCAAGTTTTGACGTGCTAACAAATGAAATTCGTGGACTTGGACTGAATATGCAGTTGGAAAAGAGGAGGATCTGACACGTGAGCATCGGTGAAGCCACCTACGATCGCGTCAATGACTATTCGGCTGTAAAGATCAGCCTAGCTCGACCGCACGACATTCGGAGCTGGTCATTTGGCGAGGTCAAGAAGCCAGAGACGATCAATTACAGAACGTACCGTCCAGAAAAGGACGGGCTCATGTGCGAAAAAATCTTTGGTCCTGAAAAGGACTGGGAGTGCTCGTGCGGCAAGTACCGCGGCATGAAATACAAAGGGATGATCTGTGATCGTTGTGGTGTAAAAGTCACGCATTCTCGTGTGCGCCGCAAGCGAATGGGCCACATTGAATTAGCTGCCCCAATTGTCCACATCTGGTTCTTCAAGGCGATGCCGAGCCGATTGGGTGCGCTTCTCGACATGAAAACCTCCAGTCTTGAGAAGGTCATTTATTTTCAGGACTACGTCGTTCTTGATCCCAAAGATACGCCTCTGAAGAAAAACCAACTGCTTTCAGAGGATGAGTACCGCGAAGCGGTTACGAACTATGGCGACGAAGCATTCGAGGCTGAGATGGGTGCTGAGGCTGTCCGTAAGCTTTTGCTCAGCCTGGACCTGGTGTCGCTTTCGAAGGAATTGCGAGAAGAGTTGGCTACGACTGGCTCGAAGCAGAAGAAAACAGACCTTGTGAAGCGTCTTAAGATTGTTGAGTCGATTCGCGACAGTGAGAACAAGCCCGAATGGATGGTGTTGGATGTGATCCCAGTGATTCCTCCTGACCTTCGTCCGTTGGTTATGTTGGATAGTGGAAATTTTGCCACGAGCGATCTCAATGACCTCTATCGACGAATTATCAACCGAAACAACCGACTCAAGAAACTTGTAGATCTCAATGCGCCCGAAGTTATCATTCGCAATGAGAAGCGAATGCTTCAGCAGTCTGTTGATGCGCTGTTTGATAATAATCGTTGCAAGCGACCCGTGTTAGCATCGAGCAATCGGCCGCTCAAAAGTCTGACGGATATGATCAAGGGCAAGCAGGGGCGATTCAGAGAGAATCTGTTAGGGAAGCGAGTAGATTACTCTGCTCGATCAGTCATTGTTGTTGGTCCAACGCTGCGACTCCATCAATGTGGGCTTCCGAAAAAAATTGCTCTGGAGCTCTACCAGCCTTTCATTATTCGAAGACTTAAGGAACTTGGGCACGCGGATACGATTAAGAGTGCTAAGAAAATGCTCGAGCGCAAGGATGCAGAGGTCTGGGACATCCTTGAAGAGGTGATCTGCAATCATCCTGTTCTTCTCAATCGTGCGCCTACTTTGCATCGAATGGGAATACAAGCATTTGAGCCTGTTCTTGTGGAAGGCAATGCGATCAAACTACACCCGCTTGTATGCAAAGGGTTCAATGCTGACTTCGACGGTGACCAGATGGCAGTTCACTTGCCGCTATCGATCGAAGCGCAGGTTGAAGCTCATACCCTTATGTTGGCAACGAATAATATTTTCAGCCCAGCGAATGGTGCCCCAATTATTTCTCCCTCACAGGACGTCGTTATGGGGTGCTACTACCTCACCATGGCTTTGTCAGGGCGAACCGGAGAAGGCATGGCATTCCAGGACTTTGCCGAAGTCGAGCTTGCGCACTCGCTTGGCAAGGTCGATACCCATGCCAAAATAAAGGTTCGCTTGCCGGCTGATCGAAGCCTGAAAATCGAGGGTGAAGCCCCTGGTGAGGCTGGAGCAGTTATTGAAACAACTGCGGGTCGTGTGCTGTTCAATTCGATTCTTCCGCAGGGCATGCTCTTTTATGACTTGCCGATGCGATCAAGTGAACTTGCTCGCGTGATATCTGACTGTTACCAGGCACTTGGTCGGCGTAGTACCATCGATTTGCTTGATGACATGAATCGTGTTGGGTTTAGCTGGAGCACGCGAAGTGGTCTTTCCTTTGCCACCGACGATCTTATTACTCCAGAGACCAAGGTAAAGATTATCGGTGACGCTGAGAAAAGTGTGATGAAGATCATGAAGCTGTACCAACGCGGCGTCATCACAGATGGCGAGCGTTACAATCAGGTGCTCGATGCATGGACGCATGCTCGTGAGCAAATCACCAAGGAAATGATGGTTGATCTTGAGCAGGACACGGATGCGAAGCCCACGCGAAGAAGTGGATATGTGAATCCGATTCACCTGATGGCTCATTCTGGCGCCCGAGGTGGGGTTGAGCAAATTCGCCAGTTGGCTGGCATGCGCGGCCTGATGGCAAAGCCTTCTGGCAAAATCATCGAAACTCCAATTAAGGCAAACTTTCGAGAAGGACTTACTGTACTTGAGTACTTCAGTTCAACTCACGGTGCTCGTAAAGGTCTCGCTGACACGGCTCTCAAAACTGCTGATTCAGGCTATCTCACACGAAAACTTGCTGACGTTGCTCAGAACGTGGTTGTCACAATGCATGATTGTGGCACGACTCAAGGCATTACGAAGGGTGTGGAGTATCGTGGTGAAAAGGTTGAAGTAAGTCTTGCCGATAGTATTCGGGGGCGTGTGAGTCTGTCGGATATTAAGAATTCAAAGACAGATGAGGTCGTCGTTGGTGAAAATGAGATGATCACAGTTTCTGCCGCCAAGGCTGTTGAAGCACTGGGGCTTGAAAAAATACAGGTTCGAAGTGCCCTCACATGTGAGGCGCCGCTGGGGGTCTGTCGTCTGTGTTATGGCATGGATCTTTCGACTGGCTCGCTTGTCGAAGAAGGCATGGCCGTCGGCATCATTGCTGCTCAGAGTATTGGTGAGCCTGGAACGCAACTCACGATGCGAACGTTCCACATCGGTGGCGTTGGCCAGCGGGCTATTGAAGAAAATGAAAGTCGAGCAAAGAAAGCCGGAACCGTCCGCTTTACGCGAGTTCGAACCGTCACGAGTGAAGAGGGCGAAGAAATCGTTCTTGCCCGAAATGGTGAAATGACAATTGTCGATGACAAAGGCATGGAATTGGAAAAGTTTGACATACCAGCTGGCGCTATTCTCAAGGTCAATGAGAATGATTCAGTCAAACCAGGTGCCGTGCTTGTGCAATGGGATCCTCACTCGATTCCAATTCTATCTGAGGTCGCTGGTCGCGTGAGATACGAGGAGGTCATCGAGGGCGAGACTGTTCGTCGTGAGAAGGATCCTAGTGGTCATATGCGTCAAATGATTATGGAGCACAAAGGTGTTTACCATCCTCAAGTGGTGTTGGAAGATGAATCAGGACAAATTCTTGAGTTCTATTACCTTCCAGAAAAGGCCTACATTGAGGTTGCTGAAGGTGAGGTTGTCAAAGCAGGACATGTACTCGCAAAGACCCCTCGTGAAGCAGCCGGTACTCAGGACATCACAGGTGGTCTTCCTCGTGTGACTGAAATCTTTGAAGCTCGTAAACCAAAAGATCCTGCGATTATGGCTGAGATCGACGGGAAAGTTGAGTTGCTGGGCGAGAAACGACGTGGGAAGCGAACAATTATTGTAAAGAACGATGAAAGTGGAATAGAAAAAGAACACCTGATCACGCATGGAAAGCATTTGCGTGTACACGCGGGGGATATCGTTCGTTCAGGAGAAGCCCTCGTTGATGGCCCGCTTGTTCCACATGACATCCTCCGAATTTCAGGCGAAGAGGAAGTACAAAAATATCTTGTTCGTGAAATTCAGAATGTTTATAGAAGCCAGCGAGTTGAAATTGATGATAAACATATTGAAATTATTGTTTCCCAAATGCTTCGGAAGGTGAAGATTGAAACCGTTGGGGATACGGATCTCTTGCCTGGTAGCGTTCTAGATAAGTTTGATTTCCGTAAGGCAAATGAGATTGCTACAACCTCCTTGAAAATTACAGACAAAGGAGACAGTGAGTTCACAGAGGGAAGTATTGTTCCAAAAGATCTATTTGATGAATCAAATGCGACCGTGGAAGCACTTGGAGGTTCTCCTGCAAAAGGCACAACCCCAAAACCTGCTACGGCAAGCACTCAACTGCTTGGCATTACCAAGGCCAGTGTCCAGAGTTCAAGTTTCATTTCAGCTGCTAGTTTTCAGGAGACTACAAAGGTCTTGACTGAAGCAGCCTTGGCTGGAAAGGTCGATAATCTGGTTGGCCTGAAGGAAAACGTCATTCTTGGACATCTGATTCCTGCAGGAACAGGCTTCAATACCTTCCAGTCTGCAGAGGTTCGCGTGCGTCCCGAAGCTCTTGAAACGCTCCAGCTTGATGGCCGTGATGATCTTAGTCGGTCGTTTCCGCTTCTGGAGGCCCCTGCCCCCGGCGAGGAAGCCGCTTTATCGGCAGACGGCACAGGTGATGCTTCGGCCGTGGACGGGTCATCAGGCATCCCTCAAGGCGAATAAGAAAACTTTTTTGCAGTGGCCGATCTTCTGAATTAATGTCGATACGTCCTTCTATCTGGGCTTTCATCGATAACAGTTTTGGAGATCCCGCATGAGATGCATTCGTCAATGCAACTGGCTTTCTGTATGCCTTTTTCCTGTAACGCTACTCATCTTTGGAATGCCTCAAGGTTTTGCGCAAGGGTATTCTGCCCCGGCGCCGCCAGCCCCACCAATCAACGATGATGGAACCATTCACTGGGGTACCTTCTACAAGTCTGCTGCCATTCAAAAAGCGTACGAACGGCTCTGGAATCTTGGGGCATGTCGTGGAACAAACAAACGAATTACTATTCCGGTCGAAAATAACAAAATGAGCATCGACAGTCTTCCAGAGGCTGATTTTGAAGGCGTCGTCCAGGCATCAGCAGGATCAATACGTGGAGGTCTCATTGCATTTTTCGAGGCATCTGACTCCAGTAGTATTTCACAAACACGAGTGGTGCAATTACATCCTTCGGGCGTCTCTGAGATTCACGTCAAAGGTCCCTCCAGCATCGCAATGCTTTCACCCGGAATGATTGTTCGGCTCCAAGCCATGCTTGATAAGCATGGGCATGGACTCGATGAAATAGAACTTGTTGAAATCATAACACCCCCGAGTGAGCTTGAAACTCCACCGATACAACTCGATCAGCGAGTCGAACTTATCGGCCGTATTATTTCTATTCAAAGGCAGCGAATCATCCTGCAGCTACCGTATTCAACGAATGGACTGAGGCGAGTGATTCTTAATTTGTCAGATAATGCTGTTGTGCGATTTGATGCAGCACAAGTGGAATACATATCCTCTGGAGATCAAATCTCTGTGACGGGGCGGATATGGACAGGTGAAGGCTCAATGGCTCATGGAACTGTATTCGCATCTCACGTACAGATTATCAAGAAGTAGTCGACTAATCTTTTTAAGGCTTTTGCCTTGATGTGCTACGCGTCAACTCCCCGATGCGAATCCCTACGAAGTTTCTCCTGTCACGCCAGGCCCCTTCTTAGGATGCAACGCGGTTGATATTCGACGACCACAATGCCATTGTTTCTTTTGACCAAGATCGATTCACCACGTGTTGTATTGAGGCCATACGATTTGATTGAGACTGATGGTGGAATGAACTTTTCTGGAACAGTATGCGAAGTACCGTCTTTCACAGTATGTTCATTCCAAATACACCAACGCCTAATTAGTTTCCTCCGAATCTGAAGAACTCATGCCTTGAGTAGTCCATACCCAAGGTGCTGTGAACTGCCAAAGAAATCAGAGCACTATCTTTGTAGTTATGCTCGTATAGTACAACTATCTTTGGAATATTGTGATGGATGAATGCTCCATTACGCTTCAATGCGTTGTTGGTTGAAATTCAAAATTCTGTATGTCATCAATACGTTATCCTGATTTTCCTCAACAGATTCTTCATTTACCACTGGAAAACTCTATCGCACGTCACCGATCCAACAATTTTTTCAGGTGATGCTGCAACTGCTTCAGTCTTTCGTTGCAAGCAAAATTTGATAGTATTGGATTGTTTTGATCTGATTGTCATTGTATTGAGCCATGAATCATGTCCGATGCGTCCGTCATTGCGGAAGGAGTCTGCCATGGTAGAGCCTCAGTCATCAGCCATCTCCCTATGATCTTAAGCTCGAAGGGCTAGTTGTTCTTATGCATTTACAGACTTTTCTAAAATTTCATCTTCTTATCATTTTAGTAATGCTGCTGATGGCGGGCTGCCAACCATCGAATGGCCCACCAAACAATGAAACGCCGCCGGGCATGGTATGGATACCGGAGTGTAGTTTTGACATGGGTTGTGTCGACCCAACACAATTCCCTCACGGGGGACCTGACCCAATGAATGACGCTCGACCGATTCATCGCGTGCACGTTGATGGGTTTTGGATGGATACGAAAGAAGTCACCAACGCTGAATTCGATAAGTTTGTCGAAGCAACAAACTACGTAACTATTGCTGAACGCACTCCATCAGCAGAAGATTTTCCGGGAGCCCCTCCTGAAGCACTCGTTGCCGGATCCATTGTATTTACTCCCCCAATGGAGAGCGTTCCTCTTCGGGATGGCACGGGGGGCGCTCATCTTCGATGGTGGAATTATGTCCCAGGCGCTGATTGGCGGCACCCAACTGGTCCAGACAGTTCTATTGAAGGTCATGATGATGACCCTGTCGTGCATATCGCATTCGAAGATGCCGTTGCTTATGCAGAGTGGGCAAACAAAAGACTTCCTACTGAAGCCGAATGGGAGTGTGCAGCCAGAGGTGGACTGCAGTCAACTCTCTATCCATGGGGTAATGAGTTTCGCCCGAAAGATCAATGGATGGCAAATACTTGGCAAGGTACGTTTCCTAACGAAAACACTGCCGAAGATGGATTCGAAGGCGTTGCCCCAACTGGAACATATCCACCAAATGATTATGGTCTTTACGACATGTCTGGAAACGTATGGGAGTGGTGTGCTGATTGGTATAGGCCGGATACGTATCTTACTCAAGTGAAACGTTCCCGTGATGGCATCTATAATCCGAAGGGTCCCAATGATAGCCATGACCCCCAAGAGCCTGGCTTACCAAAGAGAGTACAGCGAGGTGGCTCATTTTTATGTTCAGAGCAATACTGTGCTCGATATATTATTGGTACGCGAGGCAAAGGTGAGATTTCTAGCGGAACAAATCACATTGGTTTTCGATGCGTGAAATCACCCAAATAATCTAACTTCGAGGCTTCATCATTTTCCTGAGATTTGATAACGAATTGGTGTTCACAACATCCTTTTTTTCCAAAGACGCTCGTCGTGCTTGGAGTACACCACACCGCATCACATCAAGTCCATGCTCAGAGTGAGCATCTGTTGAAATAACCATCTTTACGCCCGATTTTTTTGCTGCTAAGGCATTTTGAACGTTGAGATCAAGTCGCCATGGATTGGCATTGATTTCAAGAAATGTACCCGTTTGAGCAGCCGCTGCAATAATTGCTTCCATGTCGACATCATATGCCTGGCGCCTGTTGATGAGACGCCCGGTGGGATGACCAATCACACTGACAGCCGGGTTTTCGATGGCCTCAATAATGCGCTTTGTGATCCTGTCTCTTGATTGATGTTGGCCATAGTGCAGACTGGCCACAACCCAATCTGCTTGCATCAAAACAGCATCTGGGAGATCCAGTCCACCCTTTTCGAGAATATCAACTTCGATCCCTTTTAGCACTGTGATCGCCGGATGTCCTTCCTTTCTGAAGGTCTCATTGAGCCGATCAATCTCACCCCATTGATTAAGGAGCCGCTTTGCATTGAGGCCATTAGCCATCGTAACTCGTTGACTATGGTCTGTAATCGCAATGTAGGACAATCCTCGCTGTATTGCTGCTTGAACCATGTCACCCAGTGCTGCCTCACCATCGGTGGCATTCGTATGCATGTGGAGATCGCCACAGATATCATCCAGTCCGACAAGTTCTGGCATGTCTCCTTTTTCGGACTTTGTAATCTCATCCGTGCCTTCTCTTAGTTCAGGTGGAATCCACGGAAGTCCGACTGCTTTATACACATCGCTTTCCGTGCTTCCTGCAATGACATCTCCTTTCACTGGCTTTGCATTTGTATCGACGCCAGTCACAAGCTGGAAGACACCATACTCATTGATAGTAAGGTTTTTTTCACGTGCTCGAGAACGAAGGCGGACATTGTGATCTTTGGAACCTGTAAAGTATTGCCAAGCTGATCCAAACGAATCATGCTCAACAACTCTGAGATCAACTTGTATACCCCGAGGTCCACGAATACTTGTTTTCGTCTCCCCACGAAGAAGAACATCACTACATTCTCGCCAGGACTGTAAATGATCCATCACTGCAGGAGCATCATTACTATCAATGAGAATATCTATATCACCCACTGTCTCTTTCCCACGTCGCCAGCTACCAGCTCCTTCTGCCTGATGCGTTGCGGGGCATTTCCGCATCCAACTAAGCAGTTGCTGAACGATTACGTCAGCCTCTTCCCAGAGAATACGGTCGTGCTCGATACTTTTTGCAAAGGCAATGTTTTCAAGTATTAGAGACTCTGTTTTTTTTCCAAAACCTTTTATTGAACACACACGTTCGTCACGACATGCTTGCTCAAGTGCATCCAATGAGTCGATATGCAACTCCTCTATAAGAACCTTTACTTTTTTAGGTCCTAAACCTGGAACTCGCATCAAGTCGAATACAACAGCTGGTGTTTTTGCTTTCAGCTCATCCAAGAGCGGGAGGCCACCTGTGTTTATGAGGATTTTAATTTTTGCTGCTAAGTCTGCCCCTATTCCTTCCAAATCTGTGAGGCTCTGCTTATCGTCGCGTAGGATAGTGGCTAATGACTCCACCATTGTTCCAATGGTATGTGCTGCATTACGGTACGCACGTACTCGGAAAACATTCCCACCCTGAAACTCAAGTAGATCAGCTATTTGATCAAAAACATCTCGGATGTCACTATTTGTCACGCTTACCACAACTGAGTTTGGACGATGTCAATGAACCCTGCCACTGACACCATTCTTTGTGACAATGACCCATTATTGCTGTGATCGAATAGGTAGTACGGCAGTCGGATATCCTCCTGGCGCACGCCGTGAAGCATACGAAGATGGCGTCTGTGAGGAAACCATTGGCATCAGCGTAGCTTGCTGACCAAGATATCCCGATTGACGCTGCTGCGTCTGAGTCGTGTGACCTGTTGGTTCAAGTAAACGAGGAAAAGCACCAGTCGCTGGCCCTGGACCAGTTCCTGGCAAAACAGGCATACGATTCCCCTCGTAAAGTTGCCCTTGCGATGGTGAAGCCGAGGGCCACACAGGCGACATTGCTGGGGCGGTACGTGGCTGACCATAAGGTACCTGCTGTCCTGTCCCAATTGTCCCTGAGCTCCCTAAATCATTGAGGGACTTCACATCACTCTGCTGTTTGCTTGAGCTCTCTCCATTTTGAGCACCACCTGAAGTCGTATTAGGCATTTCAGGAATTGGCTTCAGCGATGGAGCTGGGGCTAGGGCAGGAGGGGCAGTGGGTTGCAATTGTGGCTGAGTTGGAGCTGGTGAGACATACGTTCCACTTTGTGGAACGACTTGCTGAACAGGAGCCTGTGGCGCAGTCGTTGGAGGCAACGCAGGGGCAGCAAAACTTGATTGTCCTGGAACGTCTGCTCCAGCAGCTCCCCACGCTTGGGGAGATGTCTGAACAGGGGCAGCAAATGGACTAGAACCCTGTGCTGTGGCAGGTGTATATCCAGGTTGCATCTGTACGTATTTTGTTGAATAAACAGCTCGATATTGGGTGACTGGAACACTCACAGGCTTCTGCTGATAGCTTGTGACCGGTTGCATGCACTCGACAGGACAGCCAGTGCATGGGTCGATTTCACAAGATGGCTTATACGTCGTTACAGGAACGCATTCATATTTTGTTTGATAGGTTGTTTCCGGTACATAACTAACCTGCTGCACCGGGACCATTACAGGAGCTGGTGGAGGGGGAGGAGGAGCCGGAGCCGGAACCGGAACAGGTGCTGGAACTGGGGCATACACAGGAGCCACAGCGTAGGCTGGTGGCGCCTGTCGAAAACACGACTGGCATCCAGAAAAAAGTCCAGATAAACAGCACTGTGCGTTGCAAATCTGTCTCACTCCAACCGTCATGCTAAAAAATAGCAAAACGCACATCATGACACGTCGGATCACCATCACTCGCTCCTCACAGGGTGTATCAAAGGGCTGCCCCATCTGGGCAAGTCCCGTAACACCCAAGACTAGGTCGTACCACGGTGCAGGAGTTAAGAAAAATCTGTTAGAACATCGAGAAATTCACGCTTTTGTTGCTCAGCAACCATTTCTATCGATGCAACCCTTACGACCTGACTGCATGGCTCGTCGGCTCCGATCTTCAAACACATCATAGAGGCTGAAAAGTGCCTCCCTCAGATTGGGCTGATATACATCAAAAGCAGTTTCTATGTCTTTATTCATGATAAGTGAGCCCAACCAAACCCCAGAATCTGGCAACTGTTTGATGATTGCCAGAAAGCTCTTCAGAGACGCCTGACATGTCACAAGAACTGGGATGCTTATCGCTTTATGACTTGTCACAACAAGACGACAGCCACGTGACATCGCTACACGACACAGAACTTTCCCAGCCATACAACTCAGTCTTTCCCAGCTATCAAGCAACAAAAGATCATCTGGCTTACTCACGAGAAGCATTCGAATAATGTTTTTCAAATCCCGCCAGGTTGTACTTCGAAGGCTATATCGCTTGACCGTGTAGTGACTCTGTAATGCCTCAACATACAGTCGTGATAAGATATTTGTTTTCCCAGAGCCATGGGGGCCAACAATTGCACCAATACCACCACACTGATCAAGATCTTGAAGGAAATCCTCGACCACCATGCGTTTCCCGGAGATATCCACCGGTACAATTTCTCCCGGCCGAGTGAACCGGGTTGCAAAGGGATTCTCCAGCATGGTTATACCTCGACACCTTCTGTTTTACGTGAAATAACGTGATGAGCAGGTGGAATCGATCCCATTTCAAACACGTGCTCTGAAACAAAGTCTTTTCCACTCAGGAAGAAAATTCGTATACGAACGCACCACCGTACTTTCACAATTATTCCTTCATATGACAGTGGACTCGCTGGTAAATCAGTTTGAAATGATCCTGCAACCATCTTTGATTGCGTTGATTCCTTTTCTTCTACCCTTTGAAAGAAATGAACTCCTAAGTCCTCCTCACCTTTTCCTTCCGTATACCACACAACAGACTGCTCAATTGCTTTCACCTGACTACCCGACAAATCCAGGATTTCGTAATGCGCCAGCAAGTTTTCATTTTGCTGATACCTTCGATCTAGATGACTAAATTGGACATTCACTTTTGGCTGACTAGATGTCTGCTCGAATTGACGAGTCATCTTATGAGTCCTGCTTCTTTTGGTTCTGCGTCTTGTAGTGTGGGGTTTGGTGATGTCGGTCATCTCGTGGAAAGATAATCAAAGGAAATACTCTGCAAAAAGGCGGCCATCGATCAGGCACACCACGCACAACAAATCGCCAACTCACAACATTGTGTTCAGATTCAAATGAGTGCATAGCATCAATCGGCACTTGGACCTTCGTTTCAGTTTCAAAACGTGAGACTGGAGAAAGTCGCACATCTTGCCACTGCTTGATCATGTGACGTGATACCACCACTCGCTCCGTACGTGTGTCTGTACCTTGTCGATACGTTGCCTGTTCCTCTAACTCCATCGAGATTTCAAGGCTATGTAGAATCCCACTGCCACCCTGTGCAAGAAGAATATCGTATTGTTGTCCTGGCCGAAGTGGGTGATCAGAAACCTCGACCTGGGTTGGACCGACGGACGTCGTGAGTACAAGACGTCGGAAAAAGAGTACGACACTCCCCACGCCCACGACAGCAAAAGGAACAATGAGGGCAAAAAGTAACCAATCGACTCGGCCTCCCATCAGATCCAGGCCAGCACCGATTGCTAAAACCAGAAGCACCGCATTCCAAACAATTGAAAAAAGGCCAAAACCTAGCAGTGCCCAACTCTCGGAGCTTTCAATAGGAAGACGGTAGCGGAGAATTGTGCCTGGTGAGTTAACAAGATTATCGCAGGCTGGAATGCTAGGAAATCCGGGCGCCTCCAGTGGTATTTGGCCCATGGATACCGCTGGATCACTACTTTTCACTGCGGCGGCTTTATGCTCATCAGACTTTCCCCAGGACCGTACCGTCTTGTGTAATCCACTTCCCCCAAATGCGACGAGGGCTCCCGGGAGTAATAACGTCAGCAACCACATCCACCAGTTGTAGCCTCGACCGAGAACTACAGTCATAGGCGAGTCCGGGTCATACCAGCAAGAGATTGTAGCTCCAATGGAAGGAAGGTCCTTCAGCCGATCTAGTGCTGTTTTTCGATCTGATGTAACCGATGTACTAGATGGTTGGCTCCATGACTCAATACTTCTTTGATTCACTGGATAATTCACACGCAATACTGGTGCCCATACCGAGTGTGAGATATGTGGAGGATCACTCACCAAGCGTCTTTGTAAACCTTTCCCGACGACCACCGCACGCGCTGAGAGATAATCATGGTTGATGCGCCACTCTGGTACAGCAACACCGGTAATGAGCAAGGATCCAAACACAATCCCTGCTAACAGAAGACATGCATAAAAAGCAGCCTCTCCCACTGATCCCCAGATCTGGGAACCTGTCCTTCGCTCACCACGTTTTTTTTCAAGGAACCGCGGCAGCCGCACCGTCTTCCTCCAAATGGCTTTTTCGACTGAAATCAGCCTGGAATCTTGAGAAAGCCGAGACCACACACACGGGAAAGATCTTCACCCGACCCATTTATGAAATATGACTCACTGATTCCCGTTGTGGCTCACCTACCTCAACAGGACGATTTGCTCGAAAAAAACCAATTTTTTCCAATGACTTAAAAACCTCTTCCAATGTTTTTTCACCGAAGTTAGAGATTGAGAGCAGATCTGCTCGTGTGCAGTTAAGTAAATCATGAACAGTAAAAATACCCTTTTCCTCGAGACAGTTTGTTGTTCTTACCGACAAACCAATCTCTGCCGTACTCATTTCGAGTTTCTCGGCCATTTCATCACCCTGCGACAAGTTTTTGAACGGAACGCGTGGCATGGGGTCCCTCCCGTGCGAATTGAATTGTGAAGTGATACAAAACAGTGTTTCGTAGACTTTGTAGATACAACATCTACAGTCAGAAAGGCAAGAATATACTCCATTCTCACATTTTTCGACTACCAGAAGACTCTACAGGGCCTTGAGATGACTGATGAACTCATGGCTTCACAATCATCCACCCACACTTTTCTGTGCTCAATCCACTTTCTTTCGATGCTCTGAACCCTGCGCAACGTGAGGCGGCAACCCACGTTGAAGGCCCTCTTCTCGTGCTAGCAGGCCCAGGAAGTGGAAAAACGCGTGTGGTCACGCATCGTATTGCATTTTTGATATCTCAGGGCGTTCCGGCCCACCAGATTGTTGCATTATCCTTCACCAACAAAGCCGCTGACGAGATGCGCCGACGGGTCAGCGAGTTGGTTGGCCCGCAGCCAGTCGAAATGGGAACATTTCATCGTTTTGCTGCTCGGCTCCTCCGAAGACATGCTCAATTTGTCGGCCTGACCAGTGATTATTCAATTCTCGATCCCGACGATGTCTCAAGCCTACTCAAACGAGCAGCCAAACGATTAGGCCTCACTCTGCGCCACACACCAATCACCCGAATTGCAGGCGTCATCAGTCGTGCAAAAAATGATCTTCTTACAGCCGAGAGCTTTGAACCTCACTGGGGACGACCTGTTGACGATGTTGTAAAAAAGATTTGGCCGGTATATCAGCACATGCTTCAGGAGAGTAATGCTGTTGATTTTGATGATCTACTTGTCCATGTAGCAACCCTACTTGTTGATAATCCTGACCTACGCAAAATACTTGATGCCAGACATCGATGGATCTTGGTTGATGAATATCAAGACACAAATGCTGTTCAGTATTCTATTCTCCGTGGCCTTTCAATTGATTATCAAAACCTTGCAGTAACCGGTGATCCAGATCAAGCAATTTACGGCTGGCGAGGCGCCAGCATACGAAATATCCTTGAATTCGAACGAGACTATCCTTCAGCAAAAGTTGTAAAGCTTGAACATAATTACCGCAGTACTTCCAATATTCTTGGTGTCGCTGATCGTCTGATTGCAAATAACTCCAAGCGAAAACCAAAGCAACTTGTGACGGATGCAGAAGCAGGTGTTTCCGTTCGTATAGTACTCGACTCCACAAGCCATAATGAAGCTGATCGTATTGCTGATGAAATAGCTTCCACAATTGATTCTGGCACACACCAACCTCAAGACTTTGCAATTTTGTTTCGAACCAATGCTCTTTCGAGAGCTCTTGAGGTGGCCTTGAGAGCGAGGGGTGTACCATACCAACTTGTACGCGGGCTGGAGTTCTTCAAGCGAAGGGAAATTCGTGACATCGTCGCATGGCTCCGACTACTGAAGAATCCTCGAGACGATGTTGCCTTTCTAAGAGTAATCAATGTCCCCGCACGTGGCATCGGAAAACGATCTCTTGATCATCTTGGAGTGTGGGCTGAACAGCAGCAGGTGAGTCTCCTCGAAGCTGTTCGAAGAAAAATTGACATTCCTGGTGTTTCAAAACGAGCGGGAAAGGCCTTTAAGGCTTTCGCGATGCTCTATAGCGACTTAGATGAACTCGCCAGGCAACTCGGAAACAGTGTTGCACCCTTGATCGAAGCCATTGTTAATCGTTCTGGATATCGAAAAATGCTCGAGCTAGAAGCGAGCGCCGAAGAGGAATTCGGAGAGGAGCGGCTTGCAAATGTTGAAGAATTAGTGACAGCAGCACGTCAACTCGATGAATCTTTTATATCAAACGGTCAGGATGATGCCTTGAGCACCTTTCTTGAAACTACCGCTTTGGTTGCTGACACAGATGCTTGGGATGCAGACGGACAACATGTGGCCCTCATGACTCTCCATGCTGCAAAAGGACTTGAATTTCCAGTCATCTATATGATTGCCATGGAAGACGGAATTATTCCACATGAGCGCAGCCTTGACAGTGCTGACCACCTTGAAGAAGAACGCCGACTTGTCTTTGTCGGCATTACTCGTGGGCAAAAAGAAGTTCATCTCAGTTGTTCACGTATTCGAGAATATCGTGGTTCACGAAGAATTAATGCCCCAAGTTTGTTTCTCACAGAAATCACGGGAAGTGAAACCGTTGTAACTGGCACTGAAGCACCGCCTGATGACGGCACGTGTCTCAATGATTCACGTCATGGGGATCTTTGTATCGATCATGATGAATTCACTCAGGATGTTCCTCCAATTAAGCGTAACGAATCTATTCAACACCGAAGTGATGGACTTGTTCTTGACTTCGAGGAAGAGCAGTTGCCGACATCTCGATCGAAAGATACTCATACTGTATCTCGCACCTCAAAAGCTGCTTCTGAACTTGCAAAAAAATTAGAACAGATGACCAAGTCCACACCGGTTTTCTCGGAGGGTCAACGTGTACGCCATGACGAGTACGGCTTTGGAATGCTCGACAGTATCAGTGGATCTGAGCCACGCTTAGTGGCCACCGTGGTTTTTGAGGGTGATGCAGGGATTCGCACATTTATCCTCAGCCACGGAGCACTTCATCCAGCATAACCTTCTGCGTAATTCTCTATTGCTGATCACGCCACCACTGGATTGTCTTTGCCAAGCCACTCTGAAATGATTCTTTCGGCTCCCAGCCCAAGAGTTCCCTGGCACGCGAAATATCAATGCCTCGGCGTGGTTGACCATCTGGCTTGGATGGATCCCATCGAATCTTTCCTGAATAACCACAGGTTGATGCTATCTTCACGATCAATTCTCGGATACTTATCTCTGCGCCTCCGCCAAGGTTGATTGGCAAGGGCTTCTCCATACATTCCGCAGCCCGCACGATCCCCTCAGCAGCATCGTCAACATAGAGAAACTCTCGCGTTGCACCACCCGTTCCCCAACATATGACTTCGTCGCTCCCCTGCATGCGGGCCTCTTCGCATTTTCGAATAAGCGCTGGAATCACATGGCTTGATGCTGGATCAAAATTGTCTCCTGGTCCATATAAATTGACGGGAACAACAACAGCACTGTTCAAACCATATTGACGTTGATAGCCGTCGAGCATGACAAACACCGACTTTTTTGCAACGCCATAAGGAGCATTGGTTTCCTCCGGATATCCGTTCCACAGATCTTTCTCCTGAAAGGGAACGGGACAGTGTTTTGGGTACGCACAGACCGTGCCTGTGTGAATGAATTTTTGAATCTCATGCTTACGAGCACACTCAACAAGATGGAGTCCCATTGCCATATTTGCATAAAAGTAACGACCAGCATTGGCCATATTCGCTCCAATACCCCCAACTTCGGCCGCTAGATGAATCACAATATCGGGTTGGGCATCTACATACAGTCGCTCCACATCTGACTGCTGTGTGAGATCATAATCTTTGCTCCGTGGAACAATGATATAATCATTGGAAACACCTCGATCCTGAAGGATACGACATACAGCCGAACCAAGAAACCCGGCTCCTCCCGTCACCATGACCCGTTTTTGATGAAGATTCAGCATAGGTGGACTTCTTGATGCATTTTGAATCCATTTATTCTTGATTTGGGATTCTGTCCCCGTGGCCAGCGGCACGAAGTACTTTTTGTTTTTGAGCCAATGCCATGTCTGCATCGACCATCATGGCAACCAATGCATCAAATGACGTCTGAGGGATCCATCCTAGCTTTTGTTTTGCTTTCTGCGGATCACCCAACAGGAGATCTACTTCAGCCGGACGAAAATATCGTGGGTCAATCTCAACAAAATCCTGATAGTCAAGTCCGAGCCTACCAAATGTTTTTTCACAAAACTCACGAACTGAGTGGGTTTCATTTGTGGCAATCACATAATCATCTGGCTCTTCCTGCTGAAGCATCATCCACATTGCCTCAACATAGTCACCTGCAAATCCCCAGTCACGTTTGGCATCGAGATTACCAAGATAGAGTTTGTTTTGGAGCCCAAGCTTGATTCGGGTCGCAGCTCTTGTAATTTTTCGGGTTACAAACGTTTCACCACGTCGTGGACTTTCATGGTTAAAAAGAATGCCGCACGATGCATGCAGACCGTAACTCTCACGATAATTTACCGTGATCCAGTGACTATAAACCTTTGCTACTCCATACGGTGAGCGTGGATGAAATGGGGTTGTTTCTTTTTGTGGTGTCTCTCCTGCTTTGCCAAACATCTCAGAGCTTGATGCCTGGTAAAAACGAATCTGATAACCATTGGCATCCTGAAGATCACGAATGGCCTCAAGGAGTCGCAATGTTCCAACAGCCGTAACGTCAGCGGTGTATGTAGGCTGATCAAAACTTACCCGAACATGGCTTTGAGCGGCCAGATTATACACTTCAGCAGGTCGTATTTGGCGAATCAAACGAGTGAGGGCATTCCCGTCAGCCATATCACCATGATGGAGCACAAGAGATTGATCACCATCGTGAATATCTCGATACAAATGCTCTATACGTTGGGTGCCAAAGGTACTCGATCGCCGGACAAGGCCATGGACCTCATAACCCTTCCGAAGAAGTGTTTCTGCAAGATACGACCCATCTTGTCCAGTAATACCTGTAATAAATGCACGCTTTGATGAAACTGACATTGTAAAGAATATGTGCTCCCAAGAATCAAATTTCTTTGGCACCTTCTCCTAAGTGACACTCGTGTAATATTCTTCTTATTATTATTTCCATATTATACCAGCAGGAAAAAAGCTCCGGCTGCTATACCAGCAACAATGACTCCGAATAAAAACTCCATACAGAGATATCGGACTGATATGGACATTCCACAATCTCGACATCGACCACAGAGTACTATCCATCCAAGAATCGGAATGTTGTCAATCCACCGTATTGGAGCCTCACAATGTGGACACCGTGATCCACCAAAAACAACTGACTCTCCACGAGGCATGCGATGAATCACCACATTGAGAAAACTTCCGATTATTGAACCCACAATAAATGCAAAAATGACAAGAAGCGGGAGTTCCAACCATTCTACACGCATATTCAGGCATCCAGTTGGGAGTGACGCAGGATGACTCGTTAGGTTAAAGTCTTCCAACCTTTGATGCTACCATGTCTATCCCACTCGCTAATCCCATGCCTTTTGAAGCTCTCCACCGCCGTCTTCCCGGTTGGGTCGGTGTCGCGGCCCGTATTGTCATCACTTTTGGCCTCATGGCGATTGTCCTACAAGGCATTGATCGAAGTTCATTTATTCAAGTGATGAGTACGGTTCAGTGGAAGTGGTGGGTCGGAGGTGTTCTTATTGCAATAAGTGCGCAAGTGATTGCTGGACTACGATGGTCTTCCCTTGCACGACCAATTGGTTTTTCCTTTCCACACAGTTTTTTTGTGTGGAGATTTTTTGAGGGAATGTTTTTTAGTCTTTGTTTGCCTTCATCTATTGGTGGTGATTTTATCAAAGCCTATCGACTTGCAGATTCCACTTCTCGTCGGCTGCTTGCTGGCTGTACAGTCCTTGCAGATCGACTGACAGGCCTCACTGGTCTGTGTGTACTCGCGGGAGCCGCTGTCTTATCCCTAAGGTGGTCCTTAAATGAAATGGCAACTCTCGCTGTTGGTGGAGGACTACTTTTGGTTGCACTCGTGAGTCTTTGGTTTGGGATACACTCACTTGACCGAATCATCTCACTCATACCTACTCCCCACGCTGCTCGAGAATTTATCAGCCAATTCCTACCATACCAAATGCGGCCACAACTTCTTCCAACCGCAGTCATTTGGAGTCTAATTATTCAACTAGGAAATGCTATCGGTGTTTCGATGATTGCCCATGGGCTTGGTGTAACTCTTCCTTTGTCTGTATGGTGTGCAGTTGTACCTCTTGTCATGCTTGCCATGGTAATACCTGTGAGCATTAACGGAGTTGGGGTTCGCGAGGGGGGCATGGCAATGCTATTGGCACCTCAGGGCATACCAAGTGAACAAGCTGTCGCCATTGCTCTTCTCTGGTTCCTCGCCACCATAATTAGCGGCCTCATTGGTGGAATCTTGTTCCTACTTGATAGACAACCACTCGCTAAAAAAACTTTTTCTGAGTCTTCCAATGGTTGACTAAATAGAGTGCTGCAACCGTCTTTGCATCCTGAATACGTTGATCAGCACACATAGCAATCGCTTCACTCCAAGGTACCACAAGAGGAGATATTTTCTCGCCTGGCTCTAGTGCTTGTGGCCCTGGCTTGAGATTTTCTGCAATAAAGATATGCATTCGTTCACGGATGACCCCTGGTGACATCCACAATGCGCCAAGCGGCGTTAACGTGCCGGCAGAGTAACCCGTTTCCTCAGCTAATTCACGAAATGCAGCCTCTGATAACGACTCAACTCGGTCCAGTGTTCCCGCCGGTAATTCAATGAGCTTTTTTCCAACGGCAATTCGATCAACGTGGATCAGGCAGACTTCCTCTGCAGATACCAGAGGAACAATAACCACACTCCCCGGATGGATCACCACCTCCCGCGTTCTGCTCGAACCATCTGTACATTGTTCATGCATTGATTGAACATTAAATCGTTTTGTTCTGAGAAGAATATTTTTTTCATTCTCATCATGGGGAAGCCTGTCTGTATTCATAGAGGCACTCTTCTAATCTTCGCATCCATACCATCCACACTAATTTTTTTTGCAGCGTCAATCCGTGTTGGAAGAATTCCAAGACCCAGGCAACAGCCAAGGTGCGGTGAGAAACAGCAACTCGATAAATTACCAATGTGCTCGCCATCAGCAAATACTTTTTCTCCTCGTGATGCCTGCCCTTCAAATGAAAGAGCCGTAAGCTTTCGATTGACATGCCCTAATGCATCTAAACGTGCCACTGTTTCCTGACCAAGGTAACAACCTTTATTAAAAGAAATAGCTCGCTCATTGCGAACTAATTCCTGCGGCAAGGTCTTTTCAGTAATATCTATGATTGAAGGGGTGCCCTGCTCGATTCTTGCGACCTCGAGAGCATCATCATGGATTTGTATGACATTATTATCTTGAAACCATTCCACAACTCTTGAATGTTCGTTTTCCTGACACCGAATAATCCAACCTGGATCACCCCACCAATCAGTTCGAAGGATTTGCAATTTCACCCCACCAAACATCCACTCAGCGTGACTAAATAATTGTTCTGGAAACTCACCTGCCAATGATGCCCCTCTACATGCCTCAGCCTCGGACATCAACTCCTTCATTGCAGTTTTCCCAACCAACAAGAAATTTCTCCATGCGTCTGAGCAATCAAAGAATTCTAACTTTTCACGAATATGGTAATGACTAAGGTGGTCACAAAGAGAACGTCCATACCCCTTTTCTGCATCGATCATCAGTCCATTCGACAATCGCATAATCACAGCGAATACAAGAACTCTCCCCTTATTATCAGTAAAAAATGCTTCACTACCCTGGCCAGGCTGAAGCTGTGACAATGCTGCTGTTGTGAAATTATCAACAAATGACACCGCCTCCTCTCCCTGAACCAACACTGTCGTCCGTACTCCGAAATCAGACCAGGCAGTCCGATCCTGCCAAGTGTCGTTCTGCTTGGAAGACCTATTCATTGGTTTTTTCCTGACTCTCAACCCAAAATGAACGAATACAGGTGTTTTTTACATCATAAGCGAACGCTTTCCTATTGGCCTACGTACAAAGGAACACTGCGATAGTTTTCGCATGATTTCAAAACGGAGGCTGGTTCCATGGCAACTGTTGACCGTCCACGCTCTCGTCCTGAGGAGTTTGATGATAGCTCATATGATGATCCCTTTGCCGTAGCTGACTCTGGACACTCTGAACCTGTTCGGGCAGAAGCAGATTGTCTTGCTCAAACACGCCGTTCCTCACGAAAAAATAATGTGCTCCGTCGAAAATCCGGATCTTCGACGTCCTTTCATCGTATTGCACTTGTAAGGCGACGGCAGGGAGTTACCCTTCGAAACGTAGCTCGTCGGCTTGGTGTTGAATTAGCGACCATTCGGAGACAAGAAAAGCCTGACTGCGATCTTCGGCTATCTGATCTTCGACGTTGGCAGGAAGTCCTGGAAGTTCCAATATCGGAACTACTCGAAGAGGGTGACGGACAACTGTCTGGGCCGGTTCTGGAACGTTCCAGAATGGTCAAACTCATGAAGACGGCTGCAGCAATTCGTGAAAGAACAAATGGAACACCCATTAGACAGATTGTCATGATGCTTATCGAGCAGATACTAGAAATAATGCCCGAATTAGAAGATGTCACACCATGGCATACCATCGGACAACGACGGACACTTGATGAAATTGGCCGAACTGCCCGTCAAACACTACCAGAAGATGTCTTTCGCAGAGGCCCATAGGCTCGAAAAAACTTCTCGACATGCTTTGAAGACGGCTGTCGCCTGACTTATCTTCGTGTTGTGATTCGGACCAAACATCCGTACGATCACCCTTTCACAGGTTTTCGCCAACCTTAACAAAAGAGTCTTTCCGTGTCTTCACTTCTCGGTGTCCTTGCTATCACAGTGATTCTCTTTCTTGGAGTCGTCGCCACAGCACAGCTGATTTTTGGAAAGTAATCCGATAATCATTACTGTAAAAAAGCTAAACAGTACTGTTCCAAAAATGATCCATGTTGCAACGGCCAACCCAACGTAATCTCTCAACCATACTTTGATTGGGGGTTCCTTACTTTTTGGAACTTTGCGCTGCACTGGACCTGATAGTGGAAAATCTTGTCCTGATTGAGCTCGCATATCATTGCGAAAGGCATCCCAATCTTCTTGTAATTTTGGTTGATCAAGTTCAGCCAACCACTGTGGACGCACTTGCATGAAGATAACTGGCGGCAGAACGACTCCAATCACCCATGAGAAAAGAATAAGTGAAAAAACTGGCTTGGAGAGTTTAGGAAAGATGCTCATGAACGCTATCTTGCCCAATTATGTCTGTCTTCCCAAGTGAGCAATCGGTCTAGCGGAGCAAAGTATGGGCTGATACGGTTCTCGGAACCTCTGTTTTCACGAGTTTTAGAGGACGATGAACATTCGGAGAGTTCGCGTGTTTTCCTTGCGGTTATCACAGTATTCGCACTCAGTAGCACTCTTTTTGTTTCTCACGCTGCCTGCAGCACTCTCCTCGAGTCATGCAGTTGGGCAGCGGGGCTGGCTTCCTACATCGTGGTTCACAACTGATTCCATTGATCCCCAAGCCATGTTTCCGCTAGCAGAAAAAGATGGGCCATGGCTTGTGATGGCTACAACCTTTCGTGGAAGTGGTGCCCGCAATGATGCTCGAAAACTTGTTCATGAACTCCGCAAAAAACATAAACTGACTGCATACACCCATGAAAAATCATTTGATTACACTGGAAATGAACAAGGCCTGGGCCTGAACCCAGATGGAACACCAAAGAAGATGCGGTATGCAAACGCCCAGCAAGTTATAGAAGTAGCTGTTTTAGTTGGTGACTTTGCTTCATTTGATGATCCACGAGGTCAAAAAGCACTTAGTGTAATTAAGAGTCTTCATCCCAAAGCACTGACTGGCGAAAGTGGCAAAAGTCAATCTTTTGCTGACTTTCGGAAAATGATTGGGCTTGATCGAAAGTCTTCTCGAGGCCCGATGCAGATGGCATTTGTCACACCAAATCCTTTATTGCCAGAGGATTATTTTTCCCGTCAGCAAAATGATGAGTTTGTCCTCCGCATGAACGAAGACGTGGCTCATAGCTTGCTTGACTGCCCTGGCAGATATTCTGTGAGAGTTGCAACGTTTACAGGTTCAGGAACGTTTGATCAAAATGCCATTTCTAGCACCAATGTGCCAATTGAAAGCCGACTAGTTGAGGCAGCAGAACAGGCACATACACTTACTGTTGCTCTTCGCAAGAAGGGCTGGCAGGCCTGGGAATATCATGATCGTGACTCCAGTATCGTATGTGTTGGAAGCCTCGATCAACTTCGTGTACGGCAAGCCAATGGGCAAATCATCCCTCATCCAGAAATTAGCCGTATTGTGGCGGCACTTGGCCCTGAGCCAGCTAAACTAGCCATGGGTCAGATCTCGCCTCGTCAATTCGAAGGTATCTTGCTCGACGTCCAACCCCGTCCCGTCGACACCCCTCGTGCCCCAAAAAACTGGCGTTAGGGGAGGGTACGGGTAAAAATTCTACCAACACAAAGACAGCCATTTCGTGTACATATTGGTAGATGCAAAACATACTTATCTTAGGTACGACCAATGCTGGAAAGCTCAGGGAATTAATTCCCTTACTGGCTCCTCATGGGATTACGTGTCAATCTCTCGAAACACAATCACGAGCTGTTGATGTTGAAGAAACTGGGGCATCCTTTGCAGAAAATGCTGCTCTCAAGGCGACGCTCCAGGCCCAGGCTTTAGGGGAATGGGTTCTTGCAGAAGACAGTGGACTTGTCGTCCCAGCTCTAGGTGGTGAGCCCGGTATCTTTTCTGCCCGTTTTTCTGGAAAAAATGCTTCTGACGCTGCAAACAACAAAAAACTCTTGGAACGACTTTCAGACCTACACGGCCAGAAGAGAGCTGCCCACTACAGCTGTCATGCGGCCCTTTCAAATCCTTCAGGTACGATTGTCTCAACTGCGTCTGATATCTGTTCGGGAATCATTGGTCACACTCTTGTAGGAAGTGGTGGCTTCGGGTACGACCCGCTCTTTATTGTGGCCGAATACCATCAAACATTTGGGGAATTGCCGGCTGCTGTGAAATCTATTATCAGCCATCGCGCTCGAGCGATGAGGCAGATACTTCCTGCAATTCTGTACCATTTGGGACAAAATCACTAATGATTTTTGAGGGCCAGGGATTATCCAATCGATGTTGGATAACCTTCAGAACGGATTGCGTCCCATCGAGACGACCAACAATCGGAGCTAAGGCTTGCTTAAATTGGTTGTAGCTTGAAAGAAAATCTTGAATATGCTCACACGTGAGTTCTTCAACAGGCATAAACTTTCCACAGCCCATGCTAGATAAAAAATGGCTGTTCATCATCTGCTCAGCGTGCGCTCGTTCTGGCAATACCATTATTGGTTTACCAAGATGAAGCGATTCACCAATTAATTGATTCCCAGCTGATGCAATCACAGATGAACAATTGACAAGATCCTCCACAAAGTTTTTTTCATCAATGTCATGGAATGATACCGCACCAACATGATCACGATCACCCAAACCATAAACCTTCACAGGCATGCCACAGTCAGCCAATGCTTCGATCGCCGAAAATGGAGTATGTCTTCTGAGATAAGAAAGAATAAATCCTTCTTCTCGTGGCTCAGCGTGAGAAATTGTGGAACGGAGTAACGGCCCAACTTGAATCACATGTTCCCAACCTCGCCGAAGGGGGGGACGAAAGAATGCTGAAACAACTGTGTCGGTTGCCTCAGCGACATACAGCCAAACAGCATGACTCATGAACCACGCGTTCCACTGTAATGCCCACGGCAAGGCATCAAGGTCATATGCAAGAAGAAAATGTTGATGATCAACACTTACCAAAGGAATTTGTTTTCGGCTCGCAGCACGAGGTAACGCGGGTTCAAAATCGGTTATGGCTAGATCTGCTCCAAATACATCCAACTCTTGAATCATACGATCAACTAATGGACCCAGTTCACGCGCCTGGTACTCAAGCCCGGCCGCAATTGATCGCATAATATCGAGATAACCATTGGTGTACTGAAATACAATCCCAGGAATCTCCTGAAGGTCAATCCGGCCTGATTGTTTCGAGAAACGTGTTTGCAAGAAACTGAGAGCATCCCCAGACGTATAGATCAAAATATCATGGTTCTCGGCCAACGACTCAACCAGGGTAGCAATGCGACTGGCATGTCCTCGGCCCTCACCGCATACACTAATTGCAATTCTTGCCATTCGATATACCTGCGTTTCCAAACCGTTTGACTTGGTATCTTACTCATTTTGGGATTGAAAGACATCAAAAACCTTACTTCACGAAGTCTCTCATGCATCACACAGTACAACTTTTTCTGAGGTGGGTCACCCTTTTTGTCCTCACTCCAATCGCGGCAGGTTCAGAAACTGGCAACATCGACCTTGGTCTGCTTGTAAGACAACTCAATGATGCATCTGCCCGTGTTCGTGATCGTGCCGAAAAGAACCTTCTGAAACTTGGCCCTGCTGCACTACCAAGCATTCTTCAAGCTAAACACAATACAGTAGGTGAGGCTGCATTTCGACTTCATTGCATCCAGCACTACCTAGAAGAAAGAGCGACCCAAGAACATCTTGAAACAGCACTCGAAACTCTTTCGTTCGGTGTACAATCAACCCGTGTGCTCCAGGAAGGCAAGCGCGTCCGTATAAATCTCAGCGTTCGTTGGGGAGATCAGCTCACACCACTCGTTTTACAACTGCCTTGCCGTTCGATTATGGCTGATAGTTTCTTTGGAGAATCCCTGCCGCCTAGTCATAGGCAAGCTGTGCTTGAACCAATCGTGAAACCAAATGACCATGTGACTCTACTGCCTATCACTCTTGAACAAATCACTCCTCCCATCCAATCCATTGGGACACTTCGTGGCACCATCAACTTATCAATTGCTGGAATTGACCATGTTTTTAAATTGCCATTACGAACAGGCTCCACACGCGCTGGAAAGGCAACGGTTTCACTTTTTGATGTTAATCATGATCTCAAAACAATTCTTATAAAAGCCCGAGTACAATATGATGACCCAACCGATGCTTTAGCTTCACATCGCCTATGGCTCAGCAAGCGACTCCCAACAGCTATCGATGTCACAGATGGTGATCGTGTGCTCACTCGATTAGACCACAAGATTGTTGAACGAAGCACACAGGGCCACACTGTGATCACATCCTTTCTCCTTCCTGACGAAAACATAGACAAACGTTCGATTCAAATACGATGGGTCTTACCGATGGTGATCCATGAAATCCCAGTTGACTTTCTTGTAAGAGACATCTCTCTTACACAAAACGGTGAATAAGAGGAGCTTTTCCCGCTAGAAATGCATGACTTTCTGGGTTGTCGCAACACGTAGAGACCGCTACCTTTTGCAGTCAAAATTTATCCAAGCGGGTGTTCTTTAGGCTCCTATGGTTGTGATGCAATTACGTTCATTTGTGTTGGTGGTATGCATGCTCGTGGTGCCCGCGCTTGCATTATTTTCTCATATGACCCCCCCAGCTTTTCGGCAGGCTGTCCAGCACATGATATGGGCACCTTTATGCGAGACAGTGAGCGTCATCAACGCGTCGCTACCATTTGGTTCACATGCTCCCCTGACAAAACAAAATGACATCGAACGATCTACTTTTCCCAGCACCAGGCCATCTTCATTGGTGAATGATTCTCACGAAGAAACATCATTGCCAGCAGTCGAAAAGACTCGTGATACCCCCCCTCCAGATGCCCTTCCCATGGTGACGGTGCAAGGGAACAACATTCCTCCCAGACAAACCTCTGAAAGACAAGAGCCACGATCACAAGCTGAGTGGGAAACCTTAGCAGTACTTCATGAC
>JBDOMS010000542.1:0-6472 GCA_039831735.1 Pirellulales bacterium | reverse complement strand
ATCGTGAGTTACTGGGACAGGCCGCCGCGCGTTGTGCCAAAAACGTCTTGTTCGATGTGTGTTCACAGCGCGGATTTGCAACATTAGTGATTGCAACAGGTTCATCCCAGTTCGAGGTACTGGAACATCTTAGAGTGTTCACTGATATTCCCTGGAATGCTATTACGATCTTTCATCTTGATGAATACGTTGGATTGGGCCCGGATCATCCCGCAAGTTTTCGCCGTTTTCTTCATGAGCGATTTATTGATCTTCTTCCAACTCCACCAAAGGCGTTCCACGAGTTAGATGGTCTTGCTGATCCTGAAACAGAATGTCAACGGCTTGCCAGTCTTGTCCCAGAATCAGATTTTGATTTGGCGATGATTGGAATTGGTGAGAATGGACACCTTGCCTTCAATGATCCACCAGCTGACTTCGACACAACCGATCCCTATCTTGTTGTTGGACTCGATGAACGATGCCGTCAACAGCAGGTCGGAGAAGGTTGGTTTCCAACTCTTGCAGACGTCCCAACACATGCCATATCAATGTCGGTAAAACGAATTCTCGCTTCTCAGACAATTGTCTGCTCTGTTCCAGATGCAAGAAAGGCGGAGGCGGTCCAGGCAGCAGTAGAGGGTGACATAACGCCTGAAGTTCCTGCATCAATACTGCAGAAGCATCCACAGTGTTTTCTGTACCTTGATCGTGATGCAGCATCTCGGATCCAGTCTTGTTATTCACAATGATCTATGAATAGTTGAAATCAACATGGCAGTGCTAGATCTTCAGCTCAATGGATATCGAGGTATTGATTTCAATGCCGATGATCTTTCTGTTGAACAACTCAGTGCAGCGTGTCAGGCTGTGAGAGCAGATGGTGGCCACAGCATGCTGGCCACAGTGATTACAGATCGTCTTGATCTGATGAAGTCTCGAATTGAACGATTAGCGCACTTGAGAGAACAGAGTTCTCTGATAGCGGAGATCATGGTTGGTATCCATGTCGAAGGTCCATTTATTAGCCCGACTGCAGGTTATGTTGGGGCTCATCCAGCTGAATATGTGTTGCCGGCAACCGTTGTGAATGCCAAAGAGTTAGTGTCGGCCGGGCGTGGACTCATTCGAATCATGACACTCGCACCAGAATACGATAATGAATTGAAGACGACACAGTGGCTTGCCGAGCAGAATATTCTTGTGTCAGCTGGTCATTGCAACCCTTCAGCAGAAGTTTTTAGTGCTGCAATGGAAGCTGGACTTTCAGCCTTTACTCACCTTGGTAATGGTTGTCCACTGCATCTGCATCGGCATGACAACATTATCCATCGAGTGTTGGCTGCAGATGGCCTGCGCTGGGTCATGATGATTCCTGATGGTATTCATTTGCCGCCACCTCTCATGCGTACCATGATCCGATCTGTTGGCATTGAACGGATCATTGCAGTTTCTGATGCAACAGCAGCTGGCGGTATGGGGGCAGGTCATTTTTCTTTGGGGAGTCAGGAGATAGTTGTTGAGGCTGATGGTGCTGCATGGGCTTCGGATCGAACACATCTTGTGGGATCAACAGCATCGATGAAAAGAGTACGTGAGGTGTTAGAGCAGAGTGTTGGCTTGACGCAAAATGAAATCGTTCAGATTACAGAGGTCAATCCAGCGATTGCGATAGGCTGAGAGGGACACGCTTTGCATGGCTTGGCACATTCAACAAGAATGGTCTTTGGTGACATCGCTATGAATCCAGATGTATCAAATCTTGGTCGATCATGGGCGCCCCAGGACATGAGGTCGGACAAGCTGGCCACGTGTCTCCGTGATAACGGCCCAACAGCCATCCCACAAAAACGATAATGGGAAGTGCTATACGCTGAAGAAAGCGTGGCGGATGTATGAGCGCGTGAGTCTTTTGATGCCTCCTCAGCAAGTGAGCCATATAAAAAAGAGATGGTTTGCCAGTCGGACTGCTATTAACAAGAGCAAAAACACCTTGTAGGTATTTGTCGAGATCTCCAGCGGGAACGGCGTGTCCGGAAAACTCAATCACGTCTTCTCCAGCATTCCACCATGTGTGTTTTGATCCGGGTGGAAACACACATGTTTCACCTGGTGAAATGATTAGTTGCTTTCCGTTCAGCAGCACACCAAGTGTTCCTCTGAGAACAGTTGTCTCTTCAGAAAGTTGAAAGTGAGTATGCAAGGGAGGACCCTGTACTCCTGGGGCCAAAGT
Organism: Pirellulales bacterium; assembly: GCA_039831735.1. Classification (GTDB taxonomy): domain Bacteria; phylum Planctomycetota; class Planctomycetia; order Pirellulales; family UBA1268; genus CACORA01. The sequence continues at coordinate 4,260 of JBDOMS010000542.1, read as the reverse complement.
ACCATGTATGTTCAGGATGTCCTGATGGTGTGGCCCACGAATGCGGGAAAGGAGCAAACGTTCACGTTTGTCAGGGCTTTCTAAAATGAGGGGAGGAGAATCAGGCATAGATGGATTGAGATTGCGAAAGATAAAATCCTGGTTTCCAGTTCATGAAGGTATTTGTTTGTGTGACAATACAGATGAAGGAATCCGAATTTGCAGGATTTTGGAGTGTCTCTGTCGCGGATGTCTCTAATATGACAAACATCCATCACTATGAGGTAGTGCGATAGCTATGGATGATTCATGAGAGTATGAAGCTTTGGGAGAATCGATGTGGCCCAAATTTCATAGCCCTCGGGACTCAGGTGTAGGAGGTCTGGCATAATCTTTTTCTCAAGTGTCCCATCAGCGGTGAGAAACTTTGGTCCAATATCAAGGTAGAAGACATACTCGCCATCATCTAACTCTTTAATCATTTCATTGGCACCTTCGTTTACCTTTCTTTTGGTGTCATCAGGAGATTGTCCCCTTGGGAAAATAGCGAGAAGAAGTACTTTTGTTTTTGGCAAATCCGACCGTATCTTTTCTACAATGGCACGAATGCCTGCTGCAATTTGTTCGGAGGAGTCACTTCCAGAGTTATTGGTCCCGATCATCAGTACAGCTGCCTTTGGGCTGATGCCCTTTATGTTGCCGTGGTCGAGCCTCCAAAGAACATGCTGAGTGCGATCACCACCTATTCCTGCATTCATGGCGTTCAACGGCGCAAAGTATTTGGTCCAAACGTCTTTTCCAGAACGTTCCCATCCCTGCGTGATTGAGTCTCCTAAGAAAATGACATCAACGTCTCCCGAGGTAGCACGATCATTGATCGTTTCATGACGCTGCATCCACTTTCCTGTCCGTGGGACCGGAGTGGTCGTTGCTGGTGTACTGTTTTCTGGATTTGACTGAGCAAAAACGAGTGCTGGTTGAACAAGAAGAAATGCAACAAGACAGCGATGGAGAAGCAATGTTTTTTTCATGGTAGGATCCATGGTGAAGTGGTGATTGAAGCAACCAAAAAGATATTCGATTCATATTTTATTGTGTTGCATGCTGATGATTCAGTAAAGCCTCACGTATCATGCTATTCCGGCTGTTTTCACACGGCAGATCCTTCTAGTCAAATCATTTGACTGCTCTGAGGGATCTTTTGTAAAAAATTGATTGTTGCGGCAAAGGGTATTGATACAATGTGATAGACTTTCTTGTGATTGAAATGCTCTCAAGACTCTTGTTTCGTCACGAATGGAACACTCAACGCCCTTGCCAGGATGAAGCGTCAGTCGCCCCCCCAATATTTCCTCGAATGAAGTGCAACCAATGAATCTCAAGTGTGATCGACGTCGCTTCATCATTCATTCCCTTGCAGGCTCACTCGCCTTGCCGGGTCTCTCATCTCTCAGGGCAGAAAATATTGGAAGTACGACCCCGCTTCAGATGACAACTGGCGCAGGAATTGGTGCAAGACGTTTTGTGGCTATCGGCAACCTTCTTGGGTTTCAGAGAGGGCAGTTTTTCCCACAGACGGTGGGAAAGGAATTCGAGAAAACACCTTTGCTCCAGCCGCTCTGGTCGAACAGAAAGCAAATAACCGTGTACCGTGGTCTCGATCATGGCCTGCGTGGTGGTCATTTCGCTGTTCATACGTTTTTATCAGGTGTGCTTCATCATGAGTCACAGCGCAGAAGTGATGGAAACGTTACTCTTGATCAATTCATTGCGGACGATATTGGAAGACAGACTCGCTTTCCTTCTTTGACCATAGGATCTGAAGGGGGGATTCACGGTGGGTGCCAATTGTCATGGACACGATCGGGGGTAAGGGTGCCTCCCATCACCGCTCCAAGTGAATTATTTGAAAAGCTTTTTGTGTCAGACTCACCAGAGCAGGTGAAGCTGCGGAAGCAGCAAAATGCTTTGCATTCATCAATTCTTGATGCGGTGCGAGAAGAAGTTGGTGTCTTGGAAAAACGTGTTAATCGAGAGGACCAAAGGAAACTTGAAGAATATTTTGATTCCATACGCGATGTTGAAAAACGCTTGGTTGCTCGTGATCGTTGGGTGAGCCAGCCCAAGCCAAAACCCCATATGGAGCGTCCAACTGATCGAAACATGGTCGAAGACCTCCCTCTTCTTTATGAAATGATGGCCTTGGCATTACAGACAGACCTGACGCGAGTATCCACACTTGAAATTGGTGGTAGTTTTTTGCCTCAGCATCTAGGCATTGATCATTCGTACCATGGACTTTCTCATCATGGTAACGACGAAGAGTCGATTGCGAATCTTGTTACCCTCGAGCAATATCAAATTGAGCAGTTTAGTAGGTTTCTGACTCGACTAAGTCAGATTCAGGATGGTGAACAATCGCTTCTTGATTCCACGACCGTCCTTTTTGGCAGTGGGATGGGAGATGCAAATTCTCATATCAACACAGATTTACCGATCGTTCTTGCTGGAGGAGGATATGGCCATGGAGAGTTTCGGCATGTAGAGCAGACGGGAGGCAGCAAGATCCCTTTGTGTAACCTGTTCTTGGATATTGCTCAGTGGATGGGTGTGCAGAAAGATGTATTTGGAAATAGCACAGGCGTCTATTCATAAAAAAACATGCGTCTTTTCTGGTTGGTTTACACATGTTCAATTGTCTGAGTTGGATCATTGTTTTGATTCTTGCTGTTAGCATCAACGGTTCTACGTTGGCTGATGGCGATATTCGTTCGTTGCAGTACGAAGAAAGCACGAAAATAAATGCCTTTCTACATGCCTACTGTCTGGACTGCCACCAGGGTGATACGGCTGAGGGAAAGCGAAACTTTGAGGTTTTGACTTTTCCGATTGTCTCTGAAGAACATCTAGAGCTTGGGATTGAGATTATCGATCAGCTTCACCTTGGTCAGATGCCGCCCAAAGATGCGGAGCAACCCAAGGCAACGGACAAGGCGGAATTTCTTGAGTCCTTAGGTTCTGTCCTTGAAGTGGCTTGTATGCAGAGACAGGCTGATGTGGGCCAAACAGTCATGAGGCGATTATCCCATCGTGAATATGAAAATACACTGGCGACACTGTTCAACCGTCGTGTTGATACGCTTGGTCTTACCGCTAAATTTCCAAATGAGAATCTAACTGAACATATTGATACAATTGGAGAATCATTAGTCACATCAGGATTTCTTCTTGATCAATACTTTCAGTCTGCCACGCGACTTGTAGACATGCGCCTGGGAAAGCCAGTAACAAATCCCAAGACATGGCACTTCAAGGACAACTTCAAGCAATACGAAGAACTCACAGGTTCACATCAAAAAGTTTTTGATTTTGACTACCTCTGTCTCTATGAGCAGCCGAATACCGATACTCGGCAAGGCGGTTATGGGCATATTGAAGACTTCCTGAGTGGTGTGCCAGTTTCAGGCTTGTATGACATTGAAGTGCTTGCACAGTCTTTCCATCGTGATACGCATTACGATCCAAAGATTTTTCACATTGATCTCACTGAGCCATTTCAGCTTGCCATTGTGCCGGGTGACGTTCGCGCGGGGCATATTCACTATCCCCAGGCAATTGAGCCCATACTTGGCTGTGCAGTCGTTTCAGACGATGCACCAACATGGTTGAAGTTTCAGGTCTGGCTTGATGCTGGTCAGACTCCTCGTTTTATTTTTCCAAATGGTCCATATGAGTCGCGAGCCTCTGTGATACAGATCAACAAGCAGTATAAAGATGAGTTCAATCCTAAAAAGTACAAGTCGGGAGTCAGTCGAGCTCATATTCTTGAAGAAGGTGCTCTGCCTCATATTCGAATTGATGAAATAAAGATTTGTGGGCCGCTTGAAGATGGTGTCAGCAATGAAGAGCAGGCAGTGTTTGGCTTAGAGGGATTTCAGGCTCAGCAGGCTGTTGAGCAGTTGCTCGCTTTTGCTCACAAAGCATATCGACGGCCACTCGACGTTGCGAATAAAGAACAGATCAAGAGTTTTTACGAACGGCAGGTTGTAGTAACAGGTAGTGAGAGGCAGGCTGCTTTAAATGTTGTGAAGATGATCATCTGTTCTCCTTCGTTCTTATACCTGACTGAGGTGAAGCCGAAGCAGGGAACATCTTTAGATGCATACGATCTTGCATCACGGCTATCATTTACTCTTTGGGCAGCACCTCCGGATGAAGAGTTGATGCAACTCGCGCGCAATGGGACCCTAACTGAGTCAAGTGTTCTGAGGAGCCAGGTCG
>JBDOMS010000344.1:0-6474 GCA_039831735.1 Pirellulales bacterium | reverse complement strand
CACATACGGAAAATGATTGTACTTCTTTCTTTCTTTCTACACGCGCACCGAGTTTTTCAAGGGCATGATTGAGAATGAACTCTGTTCTATTTTGCGGGAGTAGAATACCGTGTGGAAAGAGCCCGGTGTTTTCCCCAAAGCGAATTGCTTCAATGACTGATCCATCATCCTCGAACTGGATTCCCTTGACTGGCCTTCCATGGCGAATGAAGCTGTCAACGGGCACAGACGCATGAAGAACCTCAAGTGATCTTCGCCAGAGCACAGCTGCTTTTGATAGCGGGGAAGGTTTTTCCCTCGCATCAACAATGCGAACGTCAATGCCACGACGTGCTAGTTCAATAGCCATGACAAGACCAGTAGGGCCAGCTCCACAAACCAGCACAGACATTGATCGCTCCTCATTCGCGTTATCCGCATAGACAACTTTTCATCCTATGGTCAAGACACCGTCAGTACCATATGGCTTGTAAAACTGAGGTTCTGAAACACAGCTGATTGATTCATCGTTCTAAAAAATACCTTTTCGAAAAAGCACCGCACGACCAACGTTCTGCTTACTCCCTTGATCAGGCTCTTCGTACCCACAGCACGTGCCGGACACACCGAAAGGCTGCCTACCCATGTGATCGATGCCAAGTTTTTTTCTGCGCGTTTTGGCTAATTGCCGCATGAAGTACTTCCCAGGGGGCGTGGTTTCTGAGTGCGTGTTTTGGATAGACAGGCCGGAAACCAACCATTCAGCGCCTGTTGTCGTAGATACGTTCGTACCTCCCATTTGATCCCCCCGCCACAGTCCTCTGGCCTTTCTGATTGTGGTGGGGGTTTTCATGGAAGGAAAACATCACACACAGCATCTGGAGTCCAACATGATGAGTTTTTTTGGGGTTGTCGGCGTCTTCTTACTTGGATTTGTGATGGCTTCAGCCGTACTTCTTTACATGAACGATTGGAATTTAAAATAAATTACATGGCCTTCGATATGGGAAGTTGAAGAAGCAGCGTGACAGGTTAGCTGTTGCAAGAACGGTTAATTGCATGACCAGTCATTTTTTCTCTTTCGGCAAGTCATCTGACAGACAAACCTCGCCTCAAACAAAAGCAGACTGCCGACGATACCTCTTTCTTAAACATCGTGGTGCCTGTCAGGCCACAGACAACACTGGCAATGTGGGGAGATGCTGATTGTATTTTCATGTGACAGGGGGGCACTTGGAGATCTCCTTTCCCAGCAGCGAACCCTGTGAGATTAGCCACGTATAGAGGGAAGAGATTTTCACGAGAATGCTTCCTCGGAGAGACACCAATGATAAAAAACGTTGTACGGTTTGGAGGTTTTGTGTCGGTAATGTTTCTCTTTGGAGTATCGGCCGTAGCAGTCGGGACCGCTATCAGTGGCGGGAGAGTGGGCACCCCCGACCCATTCTTGTTTCCCCTTGGGTGTTTTGTGGGCTGGTTTCTATGGGATGGCGCATTGGATTTTGTCACGAAGTGAACTGCCTAAGTAGTTACTTCAGACAGCTTTCTCGTCTTCATTTTTGAGGCGATCAAGGGTACGCTTCAAGATCACCTTGTCTCCCCAATTCGTGGAAACTGCTGGTGTTCAGGTTTCACGTCCAGAAAACTTGCTGCAGGCAGATCGGAACTGCCTTCCATCTCACCCGAGTCTTTGACTATGAGCGAAGAGCACAAAGAAGAATTTGGTGAAGAAGAACTCAGCGAAGAGGAACTCAGCGCCATCGAATCACGGAAGGCTCAATTCTGGCTGATGGGTATCGTATTCTGTGGGATTGGCGGTGCAGTTGGCTGGTTTTTAGCTTTGACTGTTCTCAGTCATACGATAACCAAACCTCTCGCTGTCATTGCAGGAATCGGATTAGGGGCCTGCCTGTTCAACGCCTTCTACAACGAATAAAAGGGTTTAATCGTGTTTTGAGTCGCGTCGATTTATCAATCAATCGCTCCACATTGCGGCATCATTCCCAGCGTTAACGCACTCACACGGCACATGGCTGAGCCTTTTTTCACCACCAGACACGTCCAGCTACAAATCGATAGTCATGGAGCCCCAGGCGGAAGAGGTTCTGAAAAAAAATAGATGACTACAGGTATGACATATGTCAGAAAATACATCACGATAATGAGTGTCAGGATAACAGTCAGAAGTTTGTTTGTTGTTCGAGCTTCAGACACTAACGTTTTGAGTGTTTCCGCCTGTTCTTGATCAAGCATCAAGTCCCTTCCTCGGTGAATAGTGTTCTTTTCTTGTCGTATCATCAAAATGATAACAACCAATCATACTATCAGTACTTTCAATGACCATGGCAGATGATCCCACCACCTATTTGTAAAACAAAGGGTGCGCAGTCCACGAACAGGACAGGAGTACGGAAAACCCATGATCATCGTTGCGTGTTGAGGTTATTTGCCAAATGCACATCTGTCTCCCGACGCATGTATCCAGCGTGCATACGAAAAGATTTATTGAACTCGCTTTCGCCAAACAATGCGGTACCCACCAGAAGGATAGTTCACCGCACCAATCGGCTCATAGCCTGGTTGCTTCGGATCACCATCAAGAACTTTCACAAACCATCGTTGTTCATTATCCCAATCATATACCTTTCCTGTTGCACCCAAACCCATCAATACGACAACTGCAAGCAGTGTACCGATGACAAGACTCTTACCGTCAATAGTCGAGATTGTTTTCTTCATGATGCCTCCTTTGAAAGTAAAACGTGAAGCCTTTATACCTGTGACCACGAACAACATCCAAGAACACACGCAATGCTCAAGCATAGTACCCAATGACAATTTTCAGCAATCAGCCCCAACACCGGCCAGCGTCACCAATGTCAATACTGATTAGAAATGCCTCAAGTTTCATGCTTTGCGTCATGGCAACTCACACAACACATGAGGTCATAGGTGTCCCGGGGTTCGTATGGGAATGTCACAAGATACGTTGATCACGATGGTCGTGACAGCAAGCGTTCCCCTATGTCTCATCACAAACCAAGCATCGCGATAGCCAACCATCATCCCAGCACTTGTCATACCGACTTCCACCACAGTTGGATGAACGACTTTCCTCGTTAACCCCAACGACAGATCATGGCATGAGACATAAGACCATTTCTTCTAACGGCACTCACACTCATCAGATCTTAAACAGAGACGGGCGGCCAGTATTTATTATCTATTCTGGATCTCACCACGTCCCATACTCGTCTGCAGTCAGGGAAAGACCCGATAGCCAACGACTGTATTCAGACGGAACATGGACCGACGGTGACGCACCAACGCATCAAGATACTGCTGGGTTATCTCAGCATAGCTCCGTTGGGCCTCGATTCGTGAAAGCGCAACAGGCTCGTCGGGGTCAGGACTCGACAGGCTGAGGTTGAGATTCTCCTGAGCTGCCGGAAGAATTTCATCCTGTATACGACGAATCGTAGCACGCGTGACCTGGAAGGCAGCCTCGGCCCGCTCAACCTCGAGCCGCACCTGTCGCTCGAGATTCTTGGACTGGATACGAGTTTGTACGACCGTGTGTTCTGCTCGAGCAATATTGCCCTGATTACGATTGAAAATCGGCAGGGGCAATGTGATGCCCATAGCCCATGAGTAAGATGATCTATCTCCCGGATCGAGCCCTTCTTGCGCGGTAAAAGGCTGGTAAAGAAGAAACGCATCATCAATCCGATTGGCATGCGCAAGTCGCATCTCTGATCTGGCTCGATCGACACCAAGGCGAAATGCATGCAGATCAGGCCGGTGGTGGATCGCCTGAGCGATTAACTGATTGACCGGCGGGGGCTGGAGGTGAAGCCACCTGAGTCGTCCACGAATTGGAAAACTCTCAGCCTCCGCTACTGGAATTGACAACATTGCTGCAAGCGTTCGCTTGGCATCATCAAGGGTCTCTCGTGCCTCCAGCAATCTAAGGTCCGTGCTGTCGATTTGAATCTCAACGTTGTTCAATTCCGTCTGACTGAGTTCACGGCTGGCTACGAGTGACGAGGTCACTTCTCTCTGCGCTTCTAAGCTTTTCATACCAGCTTCAAGAAACTGAAGCGTTGCCTGAGCGGCCAGTACGTCAGTCCATGCGGTATACAGATTATCAACCTGCACTCGAATCGCATCTTGATACAATGTTTCCGTGATTCGCTGTGCTCGTGTTGCAACTGCAAGTCTTTTTTCACGCTTTCGATTGAGGTCAATCGGTAGGGTAATGTTGGCATCGTACTGCGTGGGGCCGCCGCCTGAGTTGGCGAAATTACCGTATGGAATCATCGATGAGTCAGTATATATGAGTGGGTTTCCCCTTAACCCGGCAGTCAGCACGTCGGCGCGTGATTTGGATATTTCCATTTTCTGTGCACGGAGTTCGAGATTGAGATGCAACAACCGATCAATGGCATCACGAATCGTCATACCAGTTGGAGGTTCAGGAAGGAGTTCTGCCGGAATGCCTACCTGGACACCGGCGGCCTGAGATTCCTCTGGCTCTGGCAGCAGATTCACTGACTTGCTCCCAAGCGTTTGTTCGAGACCAAACGGTTCTGGAGGCTGAGTGATACCCCTTGGCACTCGTGGATAGTTCGGTCCTGGCCCCACGGGAATCACGACTTCAACCTGACTGTTACCACTAATATCAACTGCACTGGATATCCCGGGTGCCGGGGGGAGCAAGGACTCTGCAGGATCTCCAGGATCAGCATGACCTGGGATCGCGAGCCACAACGACAGGACAGAGCAGCCGACACCGAATAGAAACGCCACTCGTTTCCTGCCGTCAACCATGGTGGGCGGCGGGAAACGCTGATGATTGTCTAATTGTCGAGCGGGCATCCATGCACCGCAGGGTTCGTGCATTTGTCGACAGCATCACGCAAGGGTTTTATTTGGCAGTTGAAGACGGCCGAGAAACTCTTGTTTCAGCATCGGCAGTGACGGCGGGATTGGTTTAGCCGGTTGTATATCCAATGCATGGAACGCAACACGCCACGCAGGCCACCAGTCTCCGCTGCTTCCCTACTTTGAAGCCTCGCGTCGCGCTCAGGGTAAGGGAGGCGAGCGCCGGAACATTGTCTGCTTCTGCGTGTCTTCTTTGCAGCTTATGGCCAATCAATCAGCTTTCTTCTCACCCTGATACTTTTCTGGGAGACGAATACTCGGATTCGATTTCAAGCATGTGAGGGTTTCTTCATCAATCGAAGTCAGGCCATCAAGGCCCAGCCAGCCACCCCTAAATTTCACGAGCTCCTGAGCAACGTCTTTATTCATGGACGTCAGACCATCCAGCGTTAGATATGCCCCTTCAAACTTCGCTAATGCCCGGGCAACATCAGGTTGGATCGACGTCAAACCATTCAAGTTCAGGATTTCATTTTTTCTTTCATGATCAACCACGCACACCAAGGCAGTAGCTTCCTCTACAGTCAACGACGTCATTGTCCACACATCTTGTGCAAAATTATCTTTGTAATGCACGTGGACATTCTTGGGGGATTGCGAGGATGGTGCCATCTCATTTGTATCACACCCACATGTCACAACGAACACAGCAACAATTGCCCAACGCACTTATTCTGCCTCCTGAGAAACCATTGAGTGTACCGCTTTCACAAACAACTGTGAATGGATTGTGAATGAGTCAGGAGATGTCATTCTCTTCAGCGGAGACTTGAGTGCATCACAACTTCAAAGGCACTGTGCCTCCCAAGGATTTTACACTTCTGCTGGATCCGCATGTTGGCAACAACTACTTGTGATGCTCTCGTAGCTCCTGCACCTGTTTCTCCAGTGTATCGAGACGGTGCAGAATAGCATCAAGTTTCTTGTGGATCTCATTTGACTGTCCGCCTTCGTGACCGGCAACCATCTGACCACTCACATCCTTCGAAAGATGCTTTGATGAATCGGCAAGCTGATCCTGCATTCGTTTGATTTCTGCACGTTTCATTGCAGAATCCATAAGCTGATGCTGTGTTTCCTTGGGAAGTTCATCCATTAATTCTTCAAGTGCCTCACTTATGTTTTCTGCAAGCGTTGTGGCATCAAATGTCTCATCAGGACCAACGGTGAAAGCCTTACTCATCTTCTTGATCGCAGACTTCACAAGTTGATCCCGAACCTCCTCAGGAAGTTCCTTCCGTGCTTTTTCAAGAGCCTCCCTAATGTTTTCTGCAAGCGTTGTGGCATCACGTGTCTCATCAGGACCAATCGTGAAGGTCTTACTCAGACTGAATACACGTGCTTCACGCTTTTTGTCCTCTGGATTGCCTCGTTCTTTCTTTTTCTTGTTCTTCGTCCCTGACACCCCGCCATCACCAAACTCTTCAACCGTGACATTCCCGTCCGGGGTCACAGTGATCACCTGACCAGAGACCTGCGTTTCAACACGAACATCAACATTTTTCTTGGCGGTATCTTTTGCGGTGCAGACGTGTCCAGCGACAAGAGCAA
>JBDOMS010000378.1:0-6480 GCA_039831735.1 Pirellulales bacterium | reverse complement strand
AAGCTGTTCGTAATGCTATAGCAGCAGGAAAACACAGAAAGCTCTGGGTTCTCTTACCTGCCTCAACAGGCCAACGATCGTTATCTAGTCCGTGGCAAGGTGGCAGTGGTTTTGCGATTCACTTTGCAAGAGGAATGCGTGGAGCAGCAGATACATCTCCTTTTGGTGATGACAACGGCGAGGTTTCATTGGATGAACTATCTCGTTACCTGAAAACACAGGTCGATCAATGGGCTTTCTCAGTTTTCGGTATGCGACAGACACCCATACTTTTTTCATCCTCTTCGCAAGTTTCCCAAGACGACCCCAATACCAGAGCTGTCGCGTTAGCATGGACTGGAACTGTCTCAGATATGCTGCCTGAAACACGTTACCTACCGCAAAATGACTCATGGCTCGCTATGCGATGGCGCAATATCAACGCCCTCCGAACAGTATCAATTGTAGATCGCCCCGTTCGATGGGCTCACTATGAAAGTCTGCTGATGAGAGCAGAACAACTTCGTCGAGGTGGAAGGATATCAATAAAAAAACAAGGTGAAATTGATGCTTTGGTGGAACAAAACGAAAGTATTCTGCGAACTCCTCCTACTGCTCTCTTTGCATTGACTGATCGCATTTTAGCAAAAGCAACAATCAAATCTGACCTCTCAAATACACAAACATTTATCCCTTTAGATAGTTCGCTTGTTGAGACGTTGCAGGATCCATCAAAAACAATTCCTTCCCCTCCTTCAGATCATGAGGCTTGGCAGGATAATGCGACAAAGTCATGGCGTTGGCTCATCAGTTATCTTGAAAACAAGGATATAGATCGACAAACACTTGAGCGATGGTCTCAGTTGGTTGGAACATCACCATCAGGCCAATACTTCACTCCTTCTCAGGTTCAGTTTGTTCACATGCTTATACAATGGTCTGATCAAAAAGATTGGACTTCCTCCACAGAGACCTTCAGTGATCTCATCCGAGGCATAAGTGACTCTCGTGAACTGGCGATGGGCTGGCCGATTCTTCTCGATCGCTCACCGGCCCGTAACAGCCGTATTCGTTCTTCGGATGCTCTGCTGCGTCAAGCCATTGACTATGTGTTTGCTGGAGGAACTGACGCTCTCACACAAAGCAAAAGTGCTGTGAAAAAAGTGTTGTCAAATTATAAAGACATAAAGGCAGATCTATCTTTCCGCTCGAATTGCCTCAACACTCTCCATCGACTTCAGGCTGAACTTCCCTATCTTCTTCAATGGTGGTCACTCGAACAACAAAGTACTGTCAGCACACGTTCTGACCCCATCCTTGAGGAACGTACAATCCAAGATCTTGTCAATTCTACTCGTAATTACTACAGAACATTTGAACTTCTTGCATCAATAACCGATCCAGCAGAACGAGAAGCTACTGATCTATTGCAAGTGATTGCATCTCAAAGAGACAGTACTGCGGCCCTCTTTGATCGACTCAAAGGAGCCTATCTTGAACACTGTCGTGAACTTTCCCAGCAAAAAGCCTACAGCCCGACGACTCTTGGCGGACTACGTCGAGCGCTGACCATACCAATCGTTTCCGGTGACCTACGAATTGCAATGCTTCGCCGCGCAGATGCATTGGAAAAACGATTTACAAGTCAGTTTGGCAACGCTCCTGATCGACAAGCAGAGCCTCTTCCACAACTGGATCCTCGTCGATTTCGTTCTGGAAATATCACCATCGCAGATTCCTCTTATCATCCCTTAAGTGCTGTGCTGTTGTCAAATTTACCTGATGTTCAAAAGGGCAATAACTCTCAGCGTGAGTTAGCAATCTCGCTTGGCCAACAAGCATCTGCGTTACGTTTGGCTGCTCGCTCTATGCCTGAGTATCTTGCTAGCATAAGACGTGAAGCAAATACACTGGAAAGGCCCTCCCAATCAGAAAACAATGAATATCTTTCACAGTTTGAGCAAGCCATCAACTTGACTCATCAACAGGCTCCGTTGATCTGTAATCGCTCACTTTCATTTACCGCTTCTCCTCTGACGATCGGTTTTTATGCAACAGCATATCGACGCCGAATGCTGAAATTAACTGAATTATTTCTTGATGATTTTTGGGCGTCTCTCAAAGAAAAAGACACACCCTATAGTCTTGAAAAAGCTCATCGAATTCTTGAAGCGGCTGATTATGTTAGCAGGAGCTATGATGTTCATCTCGATGATCTCGAACAACGAAAACTGCAAGATCGCATTACCGCACTTGATTCATCTGTGGAAAGCTATGCTTCCGTTTCGATAAGTCCGTCACGAATTATTTTGGCTCCCAAAACAGCAGGTGATGCCTCTCCAACATCTGTTGTGTTGTCAACTCGAACTGGAGTACCTCAAGGTATTGCCTCAATGTGGCTTGCCGCAAGCATTGACGATGCTCCACTCGAGGCATTCAACACGGCTAGCAGTACAAAAACCCTTTCAAAGCTACCTCTTGATCTTTCCACAAAGAACCAAAAAACTCTTTGGTCACTTAGTAAACAAGTGAGCAATCTTTTAGAGGAAAACCGAACACCAGCACTTGATCTTGTGGTTTGGTTTCGAGGCCATCGGATCGCTAAGGGCCTGCCGGTTGTCCCGTCTACTGATTCTCGAACTACAAATTGGCTACCACATATTTCCACCCCAACTCAAGTCACCGTTAATGGAGATGTGAGTCAACTTCGATCTGTTGCAATCATCTTTGACTGTTCCGGGAGTATGGGACAACAGATGGCTGATGGAAGAAGTCGATTAGATGCTGGACGTTCAGCTGTCTCAAAATTCTTAGGGGCTTTATCAACTGCCGGTGAGTGGGATGTCTCCCTATGGCTGTATGGCCATCGAACCCGCTGGTCTCGAGATGAGCGTGGGCAATTTTCCTTCTCACTCACAAAACTTGGAGAACAAGCCAAAACTTCTGCAAAAGCAAAAGAAGAACCTTTCAACCTCGTTCCAGGTGATGATGTCGAGCAGGTACTGCCTATGCAGCCACTCACACCTGGTGTTGCCCTTGAGATAGAGACGTTACTCAAGCCTCTCGAAGCAGGAGGAGAGACACCGCTCTATCGCTCAATTTCAGAAGCAGTCACAACAGACTTCGACGGTCCTCATCGAGATATTCCTGGCCATGTTCTTGTTGTAACAGATGGAGCAAATGACCAATCTGGTGGGCAGATTGTTACAGCTCAGGGGTTAGAAGATGTACTCGCCCAGAAAAACAGAAGACGTCCGTCGCCAATTCGCGTTGATATTATTGGCTTTGCACTCGAGGCCGATGCCATGACGCGGGCCATTCGTATGGGACAAGCAAGAGATGTCGCGATAAGTTCTGGCGGCCGTTTTTATGAAGCAGCTGATCCAGAAGCTCTCATTGCATCGTTAAGAAAATCTTTACAGCCTCTTACATGGACGATTCGTGGATCACGAGTCAGTACTAAGACTTTTGCTCTCCATGATTCTGCTACTCTTCCGAAAGCTCTGCCAAAACATCCGACTCCGTATGACATTATCCTACAGGCTGGCCCACGCCAACCACAGCGAAAAGTGCTTGCCGAAAACAATATGGCATTACAACTCTATGTTGCTGGTGGAGGTCGTTCACTTGAATGTCGACGATACGCAGGAGGAACGGAACAGGGAATTCGAGACAGCCGCAGTAACCTTTTGAATCCCAATGACTCCCAACAGCGGATCTTTATTGGTGCGCATCTTGCATCGCGAATAGGTGACACCGTACGTATTCCACTCTCCGTGCAAAATAATGATGCTGCTCAATATTCTAGAAAGCCAACGAACATTTGGATTGAGGTCCAACCACTTCAGAATGGCACACCATCAGGTATTCCGTATGTAATATATGACCTATTACTTCAGGAAAATCGCCCTGTTCCAGTGCTTGATCTTGTTGCTTCCAGCTGGCCTCAAGATGCGAATACCGCTCATATTCGAGGGTGGTTTCGTTTTGATGATATCGAGCCCGATCTCACGATACCTATTCATACACTGCCCACAGGAATTGAAAAAGACCTGGCCTTTCCTGGACTTGCAGAGTCAAAGATTCTGGTCACGAAACGAACTGCAAAAGATCCTAACCAGATTGAACTATCTGTTGTTGAATATCACCCCTCCACATTTACCTCCAATCTTCCCCTACTCAAATTAGAGATATCTGACTCCTGTCTCGAAGCTACTCATATTGTGGAAGCAGACACTGGCCGGATTCGTCATCGATTTTTTATCAAAGCGTCTGACGGGGAAGTTTCACCCTCTACAAACCTACTGATTACGGATAAGCAGCGTATTACCACCGGAGCAGTGAATACAGCTTCTACTGGTGAACCACCTCTCGTGGTACCGATTCCGAAGAGCTAGCATTCAGCATTGGCACAGATGATGATAGCAGGCACGTAAATCATATTTTATAAAGACACTGACTGAAAACTTCCCAAGTGTTTTTATTCTCAACGTACCCATAATCAAATTATCATTTTTGATGACTCTGTCTCAATTATCTTCTCTATGAAAAACATTGTTGTATTCTCTGGAGCAGGAATGAGTGCCGAGAGTGGGCTCAAAACATTTCGTGGGAATGGTGGGCTTTGGGAAGGTCACCGCATTGAGGATGTTGCGACTCCAGAGGCTTGGTCAAAGAATCCTGCTCGAGTCCTTGATTTTTACAACCAGCGCAGAATCCAGGTTCGAACAGCTCAGCCAAACAGTGCTCATAAGGCACTTGTCAAGCTTGAGGATTTCTACAGTGTTCATATCATTACCCAAAACGTTGATGACCTGCATGAACGGGCAGGTTCCAAAAAGGTATTACATCTACATGGAGAGATCCTTTACGCACGCAGTACAACGAATCCTGAGCATGTTCAGCATCTTGGATCACGCAATATTTCGATCGGAGACACCTGCCCATTGGGCAGTCAGTTACGGCCTCATATCGTATGGTTTGGTGAACAGGTTCCCTTCTTTGATAAAGCGGTGAGTATCGTGTCCGAGGCAGATGTTTTCATCTGTATAGGAACATCTCTGCAGGTCTTTCCTGCCAGTTCACTTGTTCAATTCACTCCACAACACACACAGCAAATCGTCATTAATCCAGAATGTCAGGAACTGAAAGGGATGCATGGAGCTGAACATCTCGAGATGACGGCTTGTGATGGGGTACCTTTTCTTGTCAAAAGACTTCTTGAAGAGATGGTGGATCAAGATGACTCATGAGCCTTAATGTCTTCAAAACAGATACCGTAACCTGCAGCACGGAAAAAAGATCAGATACAACTCTTCGCTTTATCAAATCCATATGGACTTCTTCTCATCTATTTCCTTCAGCAACCTTTCTCGTGCTTTATATCCATAGATGAAAAACTTGATCGTGTCATCATATTTTATTCACACATGGATGTTCACCAAACATCGTAATTTTCAACACCTTATTGGTGCCTTCTTGAAAGCACATTCCCCGGCATGCCTGTGAGCCCACTGACTGCTGACTTGGATAGGCTTGACAGATTTGTATATCGATGAGCCTCGCCAAGACTGACTCAAAGCCTGAAGACGTGAGACTCAGTATCTTCTCTCTCCCCCAAAGAGCTACTACTAATGGAGACAATGAACTGATTCATGCATTAAGAGAACCCACTCGCGACATGCTGGACGTAATTGAGGCTCAACTCCTCAAAGAAAAACTGATTGAGAGAAAGTTCTCGAACTACTCTTCCCGCTTCAAGATCTGACTCATTATTGACTGAATAGTGGTTCGTTCCGAGCCAATACCGTGACGACCACCGACAATCTTTATATGGCTCACATGTGCTGACGAGTAATCATACCGTACTAGATGATCTCCACACGGCATTCCTTCATTGTCTGGTATACGGCTTCCTTCAAAGCCTTGTGCCAATGCCCATGCATAGGCAGTATCTTGCGCTGAGAGGTGCATCCCGCCCGGCCCACGACCACCATAATACGGTACGACATTATCTGCGGTACCATGAATAGTAAGAATGTTTTTTTTACCAACTGGTATCACAGAGGTGTCATACACGTCACTTGATTCATCGGAGCGTTTCCAGAAACTCCTGTCGTGATACTGTCCTGAAGTCATTGAAGAAACAAAAGCAATCGCATTGCGAATTCCCTTAATTTTTTCTCCTTCGATCAATAGTCGATAAACCATGCCTGCTCCATTTGAGAAGCCAATAAGTGAAATATCATGCTGATTGGCAGATGGATAACGATGAGCAATGTCATTCAAAACAGAGACAATAAATGCAACGTCCGGTGCTTTTGAGCGTTCCTTTGAAATATTCCAACTTTTTGCATAGCCCTGTGGTGAAACAATGACATACTGAGGAAATTGTATCGACCAGTTTCGAACCATCGACTTTGCCGAGCCACCATTTCCGTGCAGTAACATCACAATAGGAAAACGTTTACTGGAAGAAGGCACGCTCACAAAGTATTCCCG
>JBDOMS010000485.1:4355-6484 GCA_039831735.1 Pirellulales bacterium | reverse complement strand
TCCGGCACGCGCAGGCCGAACAACTGATCAATGGTGTATTTGTACTCGCGACGATTCATACGACGTAGTACAACATCACCACCAGTCTCTGACAGACGCTTCTTCGATTCTGTAAGTGCTTCGGTTAAGTGAGCCAACACTTTTTGCAGTTGCTCATCCGTCGGTACAGGCTCATCTTCAGGCGGCATCTCACCGAGGTTCAATACGTCAAGCACTTCCTGCCAGTGCAAAGCCGTATCACTGTCAGTGATCTTCAGCGAGAGCGTATCGAATCGCATTTCGCCATTCTGTTCATCCGCTCCATGGCAGCGGATGCAATGTTCGCTGAAAAAGCCAGAAAGAACCTCAGTGTCCAATACGACAGCATGCGACACGAGCTCTACTGGCTTCGATCCGTGAGAGATCTCATCACTGTATACAGCAATGGAGAACGTTAGCGAGACCACGACACCGGCGAGAAAACGGTTAACCATCAATTAAGCTCTGGAGAAAGATACTGAAACCATGCTCCATTCTACTTACCGAATAGAACCGTGTCATACACATAACGATCTTATAAATCACCTATTCTTCTTTTTCTGAACATTTCTTTCCGATTTTTAGAAACTTGTTAGTCTTTGTTCATACTCAATCTCAATGAGACGTGCTCGTCAGTCGTGCTATCAAATAAAATGTCACAAAGGGAGTCGCGACTCTCACAAGCACTTATTTTGTAGAATTGTTGTGGGTCTCTATTTGTCATGAGCCACCTCGCGAAGTCTCAATGACGTGTGATTTCTTGATTGCAGCAATGTGATGTTATGCTGCCAAACGTTTCGGCGTAGCATTCACAAAGTGTCGACGCAAAAAATATTGTCGAATCCTAAACCGTAGCAATCGTAGCGCCTCTCGTGGAGAAGTCCGTGGCAAATGAAAGTTTCCTTGTGAGTAGATCCAACACGTGCCATACAAACTGGCCTTATTGCCAAATACTTTCTCTACAGCTTGAATTACACCAGGAAACGTAGCGCAATAGTCATGACCTGCAATAACACCATTCTCTTTAAGCTTTGGCAACCACGCATGAATATCAGCAACTACGTTATCAAAGTCATGAGCAGCGTCAATGAATATAAAATCACATGATTGATCATCAAATTGTTCGGCAGCTTCGATGGAACTGAGGCGCAAAGACCGTATGACATCTTGGAATGGTAGCGTATTCTTACAAAACTCATCGTACAATGTATTCGACTGAATACATGACTCGTTGGCATGTTCTTCACTCCCCTCCCATGTATCCACACAGAAAAATTCAATGTGCTTGCCAGAGCGAAGAATTTGTTCAGCCATATGGCAACTGCTTCGTCCCTTCCAGCAGCCTATTTCAACAAAGCGTGCTTCGTGATCTGCACGCACAACTTGGGCGTCATAAACGACCCGCTCAGTCCTTCCAAACCAGCCTGGGATCTCAGAAAAACTGCTCATGCAATGGCTCCTTTGGATATATGACTGTTTGGTTTTCTAGCAGCGTGTCCGACTTGCTGAATCCCAAAAACTTTCTTCACGCACATGGTTTCTGTCGACTGATCACGAGATAGACTTGGAAAAATCTGCACGAAATGCTTTTCGCATACCGCACGGATTATAAATCGTCCTTGCTTAGCTCTCTCTTCATCGGAGAACTTCAAGAAAAATATCAGATCATCAGACAGCCAGAAAGTGCACAACTAGAGAAACAGGCAAGTCGTTTCCGCCTACGTTCTCAAGCTTCAGCCGGCGATTTGGATGAAGCTACGCAAAATGCGAAGGGAACGCAGACTTTTTATTTGTATAAAAGTCTCAATTGAAGCGAGCATGGCTTTAGACGTCCGCCAAGGGTTGCGTCCATCCTTTATTCGTTTCATCAACATGGCAATAGAGCGCAGACGTGTACTGTTTTAGTTTCATGCGTGAATGATACCCGCTAGGTTGAGGAGGGCTAACGCAATGACGAATACCCATTGCGGTTCCCAAGTAATTCAATTCTGAAGGAGCATTCACACTATCTGAATTCCAGCCTTGCACACCGGGAGCAGGTGTCAGTGGTAAGTAGTCCGGACAATCAGCGTGGGCGCTGGGAGTGTTACGAACCAGTGCCGGGTCCCACG
>JBDOMS010000485.1:0-4345 GCA_039831735.1 Pirellulales bacterium | reverse complement strand
AGATAATACGGACTTCAAACGTATCGTCGGTTGACACACCCAGTTTGGCTCCTCGGAACGGTATGATGCCAACCAACAAAACCCCGTCTGGTATACGTAACAAGGGCCATACTCCACTGGCAAGTGTGGCGCGTTGCTCTGGCTGCGTCAGGCCATCTTCCAAAATAAATCGCACATCGTTAATTTCTTCAACTTCCCATCGCATACACCATCCGTTGCGAATATCCTCCATGCTTTCTCTACCACCCATCGCTTGATAAATTGCCGAGGACATAACCCACGAGGCGGGATCATCATTTTCAATATAGAAGTCCCGCCGTGGCATCGGTGCAGGCCATCCGTGGCGTGTAACAATTAACCCTTCATTGGTTTTATGACTGGTACGGCAAACAAATCCATTTGATTTGGCAACTTGTTTTAGTAGATCGGCTGTACGTCCAGATGGATTTTTACTCAGACGCAAGTGAATCTCTGGGAGCAGCATAAGACTTCCTGCTGATTCCTGTGAGAGTGCTCTTAGTCCATCTAGGTAGAGTGGCCCATTGTGATGAGAGAGTATCCTGGCTATCTCTGGTGATACATCACGTACTGCATTGAGGTGCAGCGCTCCTGAAAAGTTACTCAGAGCCTCAGCTACATGCTCAGTGAGTGTGCCAATACCATTGAGAGATAGGAGACTCCCAGAAAAGTGACTCAGGCACTGCGCATGTTCTTCGGAAAGATCTTGAAGTCCGTCCAAGCAGAGCCAGTCACTCGTACTATCGGAGAGAATGCTCGCTGACTCTTCGGTAAGACTCGCGTAGGTACTCAGCGGTGCTGCGCGCGCATCCTTGAGGAATGCTTCCGCCTGAGCAGGCTCGAGTCTTGATAGTGTCATCCGTTGGCCTCAGTTACGGTTTACACATCGATTTGTCACGATGAAGCACAACCCCATCCAGAACCCACATCAATCGAATCCTGTGCCGTTCAAATTATCTACATTCCAGATTGTGTCATTCTGGAGGCTTTTCAGCTAACCACACATACTACTACATGAGTGGTAGATGCTGCTTCCGAAACAGTCACTAACGAAAAATCGTTACTGCCTCAGGATGTACGGAAAAGACAGATGCCTCTGTACCGTATCTCATATTGGATACCTGCTTTGAAAATCATGTTCAATACATATGAAAGAGAATTTCTAAAACAGAATACATTCCAAAGAGATAGAATGTCTGAGGCTTGGAAACAAAGGGTATTCCGCTTGGCGGAGATTTGGACCGAACGACCTTGCAGATTTCCCTCAAGACATCCGGTCAGTATTATTTTGGGTCGTTGCTGGTATCCCGTGTTCTAATTTTCATTGTTCCATCGAGAATCCATGTTGCGTGTTGCGGATTATGAGTGGTGTCGCTTGGAATTTGAACATGAAGTTTTTCAAATTCATACGTGATCTCCGCATGTCTGCCGGTCAGTCGGTCGTAGAGTCCAATAGCAAGATCCGGCCACGAAATTGGCTGCGATTCCGACATGGTCATCTCCTTCTCGAAAACAAGTAATAAACTTCTTATCACAAGTACTGTAGGCGCCCAATTCAAGAAAGCAATCAATGATTCGTTCCTGTACTGATACGTGTTGACAGGACGATACTGAACCAGATGCCATCGCTGGCAGCGTATTACCGACTAAGATTGCTAAACGCTGAGCAGCCTCACCATGACAAACACTTGGGCATGCTCCACTCACAGTCAGCAACAGATTGAGGTCATTGTAAAGCTCCTCACCATCTGGCCACTTTCTCTGATGCCAACTCGACATGCACACCGCCTAACCAGCATCACAATAATCGCTTGCAATTGCACTCGGGTCCACATTTACGGCCGGGGCGATTATGGATCAGAGTCCGTGTTCTTGCACTACAAAAAATAGTGGATGAACATTAGAGCTGATAAGGACGTATCATGCCGTTCAAGCCAAGGAAATAGTTTATCCCTTGTTAGCGTGACATGAACTCAACAACTTTATTGATATTCACAGGGAGGCTGACGTCTGACCTATCAGGAATTCGTACAACCGTGAATCGGAGCCGCTCATTATCTGCAGTGATCCAATCGCATGGCTCACCTGTTTGAGTTGCCATTGCCTGCTGATACAGATTGACGAGTTTTCCTCTTCGACGAACATCAACAACATCTCCCGGTTTTACCCGGTAAGAAGGTTTATTCACCGCAACACCATTAACTGTGAAATGTCCGTGAACAATACCCTGCCGAGCCTGAGGCCTTGTTTTTGTAAAGCCACTTCTGCGAACAACATTATCGAGTCTTAATTCACATTCAATCAGGAAAATGTCACCGGTATTACCGGTTTTTCGAGATGCTTTCGCAAAAAATCTTCGTAGCTGTTTCTCTCCAAAGCCGTAATAGTACTTAATTTTCTGTTTCTCGATGAGACCTTCACCATAGGTTGAAGGTTTATTACGTCTTCTTTGTCGAACACCAGGAGGTTCAGAACGCCTTTCAGATGCTCGAATTGCACCTGAGCTCTCAAAGATCATTGATCCAAGACGACGATTGATACGAGCTTTTGCCCCAGTGTAATGACCCATCTGTTCTGTTTACCTCTGAAAACCTTTCTTCGAATATGCTGCTGAAGCAACATATTCTGGGGATGTTCTATCCTGAGTCTTGTGCACTTCTGACAGGACCCGAATACAACGAGATCTTCCTTTTATGTGGAATTAATAATGTACAGCGGTTTTCTAAATATGCGACCCACCTCTCGTTTTACGCGTTCCTTTGACTCACAGATCTGCAAATACCACGCCGGAGAATACGACTGTCGAGTCGTTTTGGGAGTAGGAAGTGTCATTTTTTAGGGGTTCTTTACCCTTATGGAACCAGCCTTTCGATATCAGCAAACCAGATTCGCCCCACTTAAAGCTTCTAATGCTCAATGTCACAAAATGAGAAACATTATCTGCGGGATGCAATGGACTCAGTACAGTTGAAAAGGGGAGCAGACGTTGATCGAAGACCACGCATGCTTTCCGACTACTTGATAACCTTTTCCTTAACATGTCGTAGTGAGAAATAGAATCTTCCTCGATGTTCTGTGTGTTGAAGAGTTGGCAATAAAAACCAGCTTTCAATCGTGCAACCTATTAGAGAATCAAAATACAACTACATGGGAAGGATTGTGGATGTTGAGAAAGAGTGACTTGCTGAGGAGGTGGAAGTTGGTGAATAAACATATTACGGGTCGAACAGTGTATTGGAGCTACTCTGATTTGATATGGTCAGTGGCTTTATTCTTTACCGTATGTCTTTCGGCGGGTGCGGATGAGGGCATGTGGCTTTTTAATGCTATCCCCGAGAAACAACTGTCTCAAAATATAGAATTTGTTCCTTCTCAAGATTGGCTTGATCATTTGCAGCATGCATCCGTTCGTTTCAACAGTGGTGGATCCGGCGCATTTGTATCTTCGAACGGACTTGTTCTGACTAATCACCATGTTGCAGCAAGTAGCCTTCAAAAGTTATCAACGCCTGAAAACAATCTTGCCGGTAATGGCTACCTTGCACATGGCCCAGGTGAGGAAATTCGATGCCTTGATCTAGAATTGAATGTTCTGCACTCCATTGAGGATGTCACCGGACGTGTTGTAGAGGCCGTTGCAGGTGCACGTAATTCGTCAGAGGCTGCAGCGGCACGACGGTCGGTACTGGCTGAGATTGAACACGAGTCTCTCAAAAAAACTGGTCTCAGAAGTGATGTCGTCACCTTATTCGGCGGCGCGTATTACCACCTTTACCAATACAAACGCTATACCGACATTCGACTTGTTTTTGCTCCAGAACGACAAATTGCTTTTTTTGGTGGAGATGCTGACAACTTTGAATTCCCGAGGCATTGCCTCGATATCTGTTTCTTTCGCGTGTACGAAAAAGGTCAGCCACTCACAGTCAAATCCTTCCTTCCAATTGCCTCAAAAGATGTGCAGCCGCATGATGGTGTTTTGGTAGCCGGACATCCAGGACATACCGACCGTGGAAAGACTATTGTGGAACTTCGGTCTATGCGTAATCAACGGCTACCATTTTTGCTTGAATGGCTCAACAGACGGGAGGTTCTTTTGCAGTCATATTCAGAAGAAGGCCATGTCGAGCAGCAGCGCGCCATGCAGGATCTTTTTTCGACTCAAAACAGCCGAAAGGCAAGAAGTGGTCTCTTATCTTCGCTTATGCGACCAGACATTATCAATCGCCTTGAGGACCTTGAAGACAATCTTCGCAAGCAGTGGAACGACGACCAACGAGAAAGCCCATGGCACAGAATTGAGCGGGCACAACAAACGATTGATGCA
>JBDOMS010000549.1:0-1588 GCA_039831735.1 Pirellulales bacterium | reverse complement strand
ATCCTGTTGCATCGCCGTCCATTCCAATTGCACTTCAACAAACTGGAGCGAACTACGCGGTTTATAAAGAAGCTTGTGAAGTCGTTCGAGGTTATTATTTAGATTGGAAAAATAATAATCCACCAGCACAAAATGGGGGCGGTACTCCTTATACCAATGAACAAGCCATCGAGATGTTTTTCAATGGCTTTGTAGAACACCGACTGGTTCAGCTGGATGCTATTGATCCAGTTCTCGATCCAGTGATCTATGACTCTGCGATCAACGATCTTGCTGTTGGCCTACGTGCTCTTATGGCAATGTCGTATGACGCGAGCCCACTGTGGAGCTCGTATGGAGTTGGCTACTCAAATGCTGCCAACCCAATGGTTGGAAAGACATACGACGAAATTGCCGCCACTTCAAATCCGATTGAAATTTTGTCTGGTCAAGAATTTCAACTACAGAACGTTCAGCTTCCATCAAACTATCTTAATGTTACAGGCCAAAATCCTGTACAAACCGGTCCGATTGGTGGTCAAAATAGTTATCCAGAGTATCCATCGGGTGGTTGGTTTGACTTACAGGAGCCAGCACTGCCTTTGAATGGAATAAATTATATTTCTAATATTCCAGACAATGACTTCACAACGAACTACACCATTGGTTCTACGCAGACCTCCGTTATCTTTCCGTCAGATTCTTTGAGCAGCAATACTCTCTCTGCTGCGAGTTTATCAAGTGCTGGAGATTTATTTACACGCGATTCAATTGCACGAGATGATCTGGTGGGTGAGAGTACTTCGCAAACTTTTAAAGAACTTTCAGGCCTCACATATCATGAGGATATTCTTGAGGAAGGCTTCTCTTTTGCAACGCATATTTCACTTGCCGGCGGTGTTGATCTCGTCACAGGCAGTCCGTTTTCGGATGTAATCGTTGGACCTGGCCATGGTGTTGATGACCTCCCAAATAAAGAATTTCATGGACGTCTCAATGTTGATGCTGGTGCAGGAGACGATATTGTAGCACCGGGCCGTGGTGGGTCACTTGTCATTCTTGGTGAAGGTGCTGACAAAGTTGTGTTTGGGCATTCTGACCTTTTTGGTGAGACCAATTTTCTTGACTTTGATTTTGAGCACGGAGACCGACTCTTTGTTGATCATCGAATAACCGTAGACACTGATTATGAGAATCCTGACAAGCTGATACTACGGAATTTCAAAGGTGACAAAAAAATACTGCGGTTGACTGGCGCGAGCGATCGTTTCTGGAATACTGAAGCAATTGTGAAAGTTGACTACTCAATAGCTGGTGATAGTGATGTCACTTTGAACTACCTCGAAGTACATAATTTCTGGCCAGATACACCAAAAGTTTTTAATCCTTTGACGTATCAGGCTTCAGGCGGGCAAGCTGGAGTGAATTTAGTTATAGATGTTGGGGCAAAAACACCGCCAGAAAAAGTAGCTGTCTCCATTGGAAATCAAACACTAATCAGTTCACGAAATGGAAACCAGCATGTGATCTGGTTAGGTGAGGGCACTCAATTAGGCAATGAGATAAAAATACTTGACCCAACCAAATCACTGAACTTTTCTATTACGCC
>JBDOMS010000573.1:1825-6496 GCA_039831735.1 Pirellulales bacterium | reverse complement strand
CAATGACGACCAGAGTGCTCGCACATTGTGCACAGAGAGCAAAAAACACCATGATTGAGAGTGCGACAGGAAGTGTAAACACTTTTCGATCACTGCCGTCCCACGTTGCCTGTTTCAGAAGACGAATCAGTTCGGTTGCTCCCTCTTCCTCGCCAGGATCAACATCTCCGAGATTGTAGATCACGCCTAATGTGCCAAGGACCACTTCCCGTGCTGGAAAACTTGCAATCGCAGCACAGCCAATTCTCCAATCCCATCCTAGCGGTTTGACTACAGGCTCGATAAAAGCACCTGCTTGTCCAAGAAAACTCTGCCGCAATGCTTCACCACGAATTTCAGCGTCTGTTCCTTGAGGAACGTCTTGTGGGGGTAATTTTGGATAACTGCCTAATGCCCAGACAACAATACTGACTGCCACGATAAGTGTTCCCGCATTTTTGAGAAAAGAAACAGCAGCTTCTCTGACTCGCTCGAGAACAACCACGATTTGAGGCCATCGCCAACTGGGTAACTCCATGACAAACGGCTGGAGTGGCCCCTGAAAGACTGTTCGTGAAAGCAACCATGCTACGAGTGATGCCACAATCACACCCAGCGCATACATAGCCACAAGAACCAGTGCAGGAAGTCGAAGCCATCCAACACCCAACGCAATGTTCGGCACAAAAGCAGCAGTAAGAAGGAGGTACACAGGTAGACGGGCAGAGCAACTCATCAGCGGGGCGACAAGAATCGTGATCAACCGATCATGACGATTCTCGATTGTCCGAGCAGCCATAATGCCTGGAATCGCACAGGCGAAACTTGATAAGAGTGGAATAAATGATTTTCCTGATAATCCCACACCGACAAGAAGGCGATCCATAAGGTAGGCCGCTCTGGCCAGATAGCCACACCCCTCAAGCAAAGCCACAAACAAAAAGAGGATGACAATCTGTGGGAGAAAGACCACAACACCTCCTACTCCTGCCAGAATCCCATTAACCAGTAGTGATCGAATGGCTCCTTCTGGAAGTGAGGTTTCCAGCAAACCTGCCAATCCATCAAAGAAAATCGAGATCATGTCCATCAACGGTGCTGCTAGCCAGAAGATAGAAGAAAAGAGCATGAACATCGTAAAAATAAAAAAGAGTGTTCCCCATACACGGTGGGTCAAGACAGCATCAATTTTTTCACTCACGCCTGGGGTTGCTGCTTGTTGGTCTATGATCCCCTCCATGATGGAATCAATCCATGCATAGCGGGCAATAATCGTCTGCGCCGGCTTGGAATAGGTATCTGTGACTTTTTCAAGATATGGTGTGAGTTCAGGATGTTTGGCTGGCGAACCTCTGAAACTTTTCAGTATTGCATCACCAAGCGCATCAATGCCCTCACGTTTTGGTGAGACGACTCGTATGACAGGACACCCCACCCGTTTTGAGAGTTCATCGACGTCAAGAGTAAGGCCTTTGCTATCAGCAACATCTGAAAGCGTCAGTGCAATAACTGTGGGAAGGCCTGTTTCGATGACCTGACTGGCAAGGTACAAATTTCGGGCAAGATTCGTGGCATCTGCCACCACCACAACTGCATCTGGCTTTGCCACATCATGCATCTTCCCATGAAGGACATCGACTGCTACCTGTTCATCTGGACTTGTTGCTTCCAGACTGTACACGCCTGGCAGATCAACAAGTTCTATCCATTGATCGGCGTGGTGAAATCGACCGACTTTTTCCTCAACCGTGACTCCTGGATAGTTTCCGATGCGTGTCGGAATACCAGCTAACGACGTGAATAGTGTACTTTTCCCAGTGTTTGGATTGCCGATAAGAGCAACCGTTACTGCTTTCTGCGGATCATTGTCAGCGTCGTGTGTCATGGCGGCTGATCAGATGATAACGGATATTTTTGATGCCTCAATGCGACGAATCGAGAGGTGATAGCCACGAACCTCAATTTCGATGGGGCAACCGAGCGGAGCTGTGCCAAGCACCTGTACCTCGACACCTGGAGTAAGCCCCATCTCAAGCAGTCGAAGTGATGTGGCATCATTTCCTGTGACAGCGGCAATTCGAACAGTAGAGCCAACTGAAATCGAATCAAGGCATTGCGACATAAAATAGCACGAGTACAAACCCGTTCTCAAAGGAAAAAAGTAGTGTAAAACAGCACGTATTACGGAGCAATCGCATGCACACAAATGGGCTGTTTATTACTGGCACAGATACTGGTGTTGGAAAAACCGCAGTGGCAGTTGCCATCACAGCAGCAACCCGTTCAACCGGAATACGAGTTGGTGTCTATAAGCCTGTTGCAAGTGGAGTTGTCTTTGATGGAAGTAGTGATGTTGAGCGACTATGGATGGCTGCTGGCAAACCACGTTCACTTCATGCTGTCTGTCCACAGGCATTCGAAGCCGCCATTGCTCCTGTGCAGGCAGCCTTGATCGAAGGAAAACAGGTTGATGAAACGCTGTTAAGAGATGGTCTTCTTTCCTGGCAGGCATGTAGTGACTTTCTTGTTGTTGAGGGTGCTGGTGGTCTCTTTTCACCGCTCGGAAGACACTCTCTCAATAGTGATGTGGCCCGTGATCTCAACTTTCCACTTGTCATTGTGGATGATGCTCGACTGGGCATGATTGGGAGAACACTTACAACCGTACGAGCAGCCCAGGCAGAAGGACTTCAGATACGTGAGGTGGTCGTGTCTCATACGGAACCTCTGCATGGATCCTTGGATGATCCATGCTCAAGAGCACGGATTGTACAAGACGGGATACGTGAACTCGTAGAGCGATTAGAAGGAATTCCGGTCAAAGAACTCACATATGGCTCATCTGTTCTCACAAATCCAACATGATGCGTACACTATCTCTTATGAAAGAGTTGTCGTGTACGACCACACAAAACACGAACCATCGCAATGCTGGAACACAAGACAATGAGCACAGATCCTTCTGAGCAACCAGAGAAAAAACCTCTTCAACAGATACAGCACTCATCGGTCACGGCAAGAGTGACTGATGCTGTCGGGCAAGGTGTGTTTGCCACAGCTGCGATTGTGTTAGGGAGTCCTCATGAATTCACAATTGATTTTCTGCAGTCTATGGTTCGTCCAAGTCGGGTTGCCGCCCGTGTGGTACTTCCTCGTCCGGTTGCCGTGCAGTTTGCCACAGCCCTCAGTGAAGCGATCGGAAAATATAAAGAAACCTTTGGGGACTCACCTCACCATCCAACACGCAAGTTAGAACCGCAAGCAGACCAAAGCAATACTCCATCGACTCCACCTTCAGGTGAGTCTGCTGCAGGAAAAAAGGAACCTGCCATTGCCGACATGTATGAACATCTCAAACTCCCAGACGAGATGTTGGGAGGTGTTTATGCCAACACTGCCTCGATTACTCATACGGCCAGTGAATTCTGTTTTGATTTTATCGCACAGTTTTTCCCGCGGTCCGTTGTAACCGCTCGCGTTTACATGGCCGCGTCACGAGCACCCGAACTCCTAGCCTCACTGAAACGATCAACCGGGATGCAGTGAAAAGGGCCTTAACAATCAGCAGCAAGACGTTTCTAGGCTGCGCGACGCGTGAAGCTATCATGCACTTTGCCAGCAATCGCTTCCTGTGGAGTCTCCAATTCTTCGTGTCCCCTATATTCTGGCACAAGTTCTTTGAGGATATTCCGCACATCATCGGGTGGGAGGAACGCAGCGGCTTTCATCTGTTTGAGGAGCATGTCGGCAGAAAGACCCGGCATATACGTCAACTTCGCAGAATGAATCTTGGCATGACTGGTCTTTTGCAGTTCCTCTTCTCCTTTGAAGAGTTCTTCAAAGAGTTTTTCTCCAGGCCGAAGTCCACTGAATCGGATTTCAATATCACGGCCTTCTTCTAAATGAGACAGACGAATCATGTCACGTGCTAAATCTGCAATCCGGACTGGTTCACCCATATCCAAGACGAAGACTTCACCTCCTCGGCCCATCGTACCTGCCTGAATCACAAGCTGTGCAGCTTCGGGAATAGTCATGAAGAACCGCTCAATATCCGGATGTGTCACAGTAACCGGGCCACCTTGAAGAATCTGTTCCCGAAAAATGGGAACGACACTTCCTGCAGAATCCAAGACATTGCCAAATCGAACGGTTGAAAAACGGGTCTCTGAATCCTGACTGAGAAGTTGGATCACAATTTCTGCCAAACGCTTGCAGCATCCCATCACACTGGTTGGATTGACTGCTTTGTCTGTTGAAATAAGTACAAACGCTTTCACGCCAGCACGAGAAGCTGACTCTGCAAGACCCGCTGTTGCTAAAGTAATATTTTTGACCGCCTCTCCTGGATACTGTTCCATGAGTGGTACGTGTTTGTACGCCGCTGCATGAAAGGCTACTGCCGGCACACACTCTTGCATAACCGCATCAATCCTTTGGCGATCTGTAATATCGGCAACACATGGTGTGATGTCTGTCTTACCATTGACACTCAATCGAGTAAGTTCCCGCTCCAGCCAAAAGAGTCCGGTTTCATGGCGATCAAGCAGGATCAACTGCCCCGGCCCATGTTTCAGGAGTTGTCTACAGAGTTCTGAACCTATGCTTCCACAAGCCCCAGTGACTAAGACCGTCTCATTACTGATCCAGCGACTGATCCCCTCAAAGTCAATCTGAACAGACTCCCGGCGT
>JBDOMS010000573.1:0-1815 GCA_039831735.1 Pirellulales bacterium | reverse complement strand
TCGAACGCAGGAAGAATCGATGTTGGACAATCAACTGCTGTGCATCGCTCACATAATTCCCGAACCTCTCCACCAATAAGCGTATTCGAGAGCATGAGGACTTCATCAATCCGATGACGAGTAATTAATGTTTCAAGACTTTCCGTTGTCCCCAATACCGCAACCCCACCAATGGATCGGCCAATCAGATTCGCATCTTTTTTATTCGCAACAATTCCCACTATTACACGACGCCCTTGTGCCCCAGCCTGTAACGAACGTGCGACAGCTTCACTTGAGGGACAGGTTCCTACCAACAACACCCGTTTAGCCTGTTGGATTGACATCCGGCGAAGAAAACTGCCGGCTTCACTGGCTGCTCCCCGAAGACCACCGAGCAGCGAGATGGCGATAAACCAATCAATGAGATAGATACTCCGAGGAATACCAAGTTCGGCAATCATACCAATCGGAGCTGCAACAATCAGGCCTGCACTTACTCCAAAAACAAGCTGCCAAAGATCACGTAGCGTCACACCACGGATACTTGTTCGCCGTCCAGCAATCACAAAAAGCATTGCAAACTGAATAGGTACCATCATTCCAAGTGCCCGACTCATACTCACCCAGTCCTGAGAAGAGAGCATGCCCTCAAACCGAACGAGGTAGGAAACAAAAATGGCCACTGCGAGTGTGAGGATATTGATCGCATCCCATACAAGTTCGAGCCTCGACAATGCTTCCAGACGACGAACCATACTGGAAAAAGAATGTGATGGATTCATTACTGTCGAACTCCAGAAGCTGAATGTGAATCGCCGTGAGGAGATACCGACTGAGTGGGCTCTGAGGCAAGTCGGACTCGTAATTTTCTCAGTTGGTTAAGTCGGCTTTTGACAGCTGTTGCATCAGGCCGCCGAAGAAGTAGCCAATCGAGGTGCTGCTTCGCAGTATCTGGGTCATCAAGTGAGATTGCGAGATCAACACAGGCAAGCCTGACCCCATAGTGTGAGGGATTTGCTTTGATTGCTGCTTGCATAGCCAAGGAGGCTTGCTTGTTATCACCAAGTGTTCGAAAAAGATTTCCTGCCTCACAGAAAAGTGTGCATCGTTGTGACGACTGTTTCGGTGCCTGCGATGCCTCAGCAGCAGCTAATACCTCTTTCAACCGACGTTCACGAACGGACCGCATATCTTCTGCCGTTGACTGTTGCGACCAGACTGAATCAATTGCTCGCAACCCAGCAAGATCTGGAGTCAGCATGGCCATTGCCTCTGTGGCAGAGATCTTCGTTCTCAGAAGATTCAAGATCATTGTCTGGTGTTCAGACGACACGTGAAAACACTCTCGCCAATATGCCACGGCTTGATCTGGATCACCGTCAAGCTCCGCCTGTCTGGCAGCTTCAAAGAGAACCGTCCCACTATGTGGACGAACAACCAAAGCCTGAGCAACACACTGCTGCGGAAGCTGTGGCTCGAATGACTCGAGGAACACAAGGTTTGCAAGCACACACCAGGCTTTTCCCTGAAATGGTGATGCAACAACAGCCCGTTTTGCTGCTCGGTATGCCTGATCTAAATCACTTAAGTCGTCACCAGTATTAGCTGACAACCATGTTTCGAACGCATCTCGGCTCTGGAAGCCTCCTGTACGGGCTGCCTGCCGTAGCTCAATAAGTGTCACTGGCTCACCCTTGAGCCGCCGTGCGAGACCAAAATGTTCACAACGTGCCATCGCAAGCTCTGCCCATGCATGCGCATGTTTTGGCTGAGCAGCCACAACGTCTTCTAAAAGAAGAATTCTTTTTTCAAGATCGGACAACATATGCTGAT
>JBDOMS010000226.1:0-1590 GCA_039831735.1 Pirellulales bacterium | reverse complement strand
GTCACGTTGTGGAAGACTGTCTGCGATTGTCATGTGTGCTGCATTGACTGTTGGTTGTGCACATCACAGAGCCAATCAGTATGCCTACGCCCCTCCATACGCTCCTCCTGTCTATCCACAGCCAGCCAGCTACCAACAACCTGTTACGGCTGCCGCCCCTGTCACGACCCAACCGTTGATCACCCCACCTGTTGCCGCACCACCGATGCAAGCAGCAACAGTTTCTCCGCCCATGGGCACCAGCCCATGTCAACCAATGGTTCAACCAACTGCGATGCAGGGATCACCATGCCCTCAAGGTGAATATATTGTTCCAGGAAGCGTTATCGGTGGCTCGATGTCATGCCCTCCGTGTCAATAGTGAGCACTTCAGTATTTGTGGCACTTCAATTAGGGTCAATCTGAAAAATTTCCACTTACCTCAACTTTGAGCCGGCCAATACATTTCGTCGCAGGTGGTACATGGAGTCGCAAGAAGAGAACCCCACTCGACGGTGGTGCAAGTTCTTTTTTTGTTCCAATCACAAATGCCTGTGGTTCTTTGTCTTTTTTACTCCCAGTTCCCTCATCAGGTGGAATAATCATCCCCATGACTGAGCCGAACGGTGCATTGCGTGCGACAGCATTCGATGGCTTACCTTTGTACCCATCCGGCCCCACCATATCATTGAAGATAGCTTTATAGGATCCTGAAATCTCAAATCGAACCTTTTTGTCTTTCTCCAAAAAGATTGAGGTATTCACCCATGTTGAGGACACATCAAATTCCAAAGATCTTTTATTTTCCTTAAACACTGCCTCTTCGAGTTGACTCAGTTTCTTCTTGACGCCTTCAGCATTCGGCCTCATTTTGAGAAGTACTCGTAATACCGCCTGCGCCTTCTCGCTATTACCAGCTTCCTCATAGGACTGCGCAATTCTTAAGAACCCTTTCAGGAAGTCTGCTTCCAACTTTTCCGCCTCAAGATCGATCGCTCGGGTTGATGATGCAATATTCAACTTACCGGACTGGGCGTACCCCAACATTGGCGTACAAAATGAAACAATGAGAATCATCACAACAATAATGTGAGACATCCTTCTTCTCCGATCTAGTTGGCCCGAAACGTGATACGAGTAAGATGAAAGACTACCGCTTTGAAACCTCATGCACCACATGGCACCGCCACGAGTGCACAGAAACCTATCACCTCCGTGAACGATAGTCGATTCATGTCAGGGAATCAGACGTGCTGAACAAAGAAACCTTATCCGATGCTGTTCAAAAAGAGCTTCACG
This sequence comes from Pirellulales bacterium, assembly GCA_039831735.1. Taxonomy (GTDB): domain Bacteria; phylum Planctomycetota; class Planctomycetia; order Pirellulales; family UBA1268; genus CACORA01. The sequence continues at coordinate 312 of JBDOMS010000226.1, read as the reverse complement.
AACTTGCTGAAGCCTATGGTGTGGCTACAACGTATTACACCCAGCAAGGAGAGCAGAAAAAAGTTTCCGATGAAACACTGATCAAGGTCCTTCGTGCCATGCACGTTGAGACAACAACCCAAGATGGTCGTGCGTCGGCATGGGATCATATCAACAATGCTCCCTGGAGACGAATACTTCCTTCAGTGATTGTTGTTCGGCAGGGCAACGCATCACCGTTGACAATCTATCAGCCTGTTATGGCAGTGTTGTCATTGAACATTGAACTCGAAGATGGAAATCCTCTGCCACTCTCTGGACCTTTTCGGGCTG
>JBDOMS010000274.1:0-1592 GCA_039831735.1 Pirellulales bacterium | reverse complement strand
AAAGACCATGCCCTGCCGGTAGGGATGGCTGTTATCAATGACCGTATTCCCAAATCGATCCGTCACAGGCTTACCTTCTCGATCATGTACCGCCTGCCCCGTATTCCCAAAATTGAAATACCATCTTCCATCTGGCCCAACTACAAAGGCATGCACTGAGTGGTCATGCTGCGGCCGACCAATTTTTGTGAAGAGAGTTTCCCGTCGATCGGACTTAAGGTCACCATCATCGTCGTGGAAAACAAAGACATTTGGAGCACAGGAGACTACGACTTTCCGTCCCGGCCCTTCACCAATGACACAAATCCCCAACGCAGAATCAATATCACGCCCTTGATAAAAAACGGTTTGATGATCAGCCTTTCCATCACCGCTTGTATCTTCGAGAACAAGAATACGATCACCTTCAGGTCGGGTGTCCTTTTTCCCACGATAATTGATCACCTCACACACCCAAATACGACCATGAGCATCCACATCAATATCAGAAGGGCTTGAAAGCATCGGCTCGGACGCAACCAGTGTTGCTTCGAGACCGTCAGGCAAATCAAGTGGACTTGGCTCGCCTGCCTGCAAAGGCATGACACGCACACAGGAAACACATGCGATGAAAGAGCAGCAAACGACACATGCAAAATGTTGAATAGATGTCATGCAGGTCCTCATAAATACAGTATTGCCGAGCAACATGAGGCTTTATTCTGACAGCAAACGAAAAGTATTGCTACTGAAAAGAAGTTGCCGAACAGACTTTTCTTTAACAATGCACCGTGTATGCCACAGCAGATACGCATGACGTCTACGCGATTCTGGTATGATTCCAGAAAGGTCTTTGCTTCTTTATCAAGCAACCATCTTTCCTTTCCGGACTGGAGAACGCCATGACATTGCACGACACCCATGCCACAGATGAACATCCTTCCCCGCACCCCCACGAGTCTTCTCGCAGAAAATTCTTATCATCTGCTGCGCACATCGCTGGAGCAACGTCTCTACCTTCTATTGTGAGCGCACGCGCGATTGGGAATGAGGCCGCTGCCCCTGCAAGCGAACGTCTTACACTTGGTGTGATTGGATTCGGACCACGATGCAAATACGTTCTCACCGAAATGCTGAAATTCCCTGATGTCTATTGTGTTGCTGTAGCCGATATCCAACAACGCTGCCGACAGGCTGGTAAGGCATTTGTTGATAACATCAACGCAAATAACGACTGTACAACAACCAGTGACTTTCGAGAATTACTCAGCAGGGAAGATATTGACTGTGTCATTATTGCCACAGGCGATCGCTGGCATGGCAAAGCAGCAATGATGGCAGCGGAGGCAGGAAAGGATATTTATTGCGAAAAGCCATGTGGGCTTACCATCGACATCTGCGGACAGATTGAAGACACCATGAAGCGAACAAAACGCATCTTTCAAGCGGGAACTCAGCGACGAAGTGTTCCCAACTTTCAGAAGGCAGTGGAGCTTGTTCACAAAGGTAGAATCGGGGAACTCTCAGAACTTCACGCCTCCGTCTACATGCCAGAACTCAAGAACCATTGGCTACCAGCCGAACCCACTCCAGACCCAGTAGACATTGACTGG
>JBDOMS010000402.1:0-6513 GCA_039831735.1 Pirellulales bacterium | reverse complement strand
AGTACGCAAGCCAGTCAGTATTTCTTCACAGGGACTCCTTCTCGGTCCTGCAACTGGGGCTGCATCAAACAACTCACGATTGGCTGGCATCCAAACCAGTTTTGACTCAGTTCCTCTGATGAGATCACTCGCTCGCAACCTTGCCAAAAGTCAACATGACAACCAATTGCCTGAAGTCAATCGTGAAATAATCAATAAGATTATTGCTCGAGCATGTCGAGAGACTGATGAAAAGTCAGAGCCAGAATTCACAAGAGCAGCTACGCGGATTCGAGAACAAGTCTGGATGCCACTTGTAAGACTGGGGCTTGATCCGAAACCTGTTGTTTTGGAGTCCACACCTTCTGTCGCCACGATTCGCTTGCGACTCGCAGCCGATACTCAGGTTGCCGCGCATACGCCACGACCGCGAGCACCGACAGACGCACGCCTCAGCATGCAGCTCCATGAATCTGCTGTGAATAATGCTCTCGAGAGACTCACGCTTGCGGGCAAGTCTTTTTTGCTTGAAGACCTCCTGATGCATGTCTGCAACCGTGTTGGTATTGAAACACATGTGCCAGAAGATCTTCCAGAGGGTGTCGAAGTCACGTTTGAACATGCAGAGCCAGTACGTGTTACATGTAACGACGGTCTGGTGCAGGTGCGCGTTGCATTAGACGCAATTGAGACCAGTCGGCGAAGTTGGTATGACGTTATTGCACAAGTTTCCTACAGTCCTGTGGTGTCTGGTTCACAGGTATTTCTTGAACGAGATGGGCCCATTCGCATCGGTGGCCCTGGTCATCAGGGACGGCTTGAATTGGGACTTCGAACCATTTTCGGAAAAATTTTTCCAAAGGAAAAACCCGTACCCGTTGTTCCTGAGCGAATCGTGAATAATCCCAGGTTGGATGGCACGAGAGTGGTCCAGGCTGTGAGTCATGATGGCTGGTTCGCACTGGCACTTGCGACTCGTGAACCCCCTGCAACAGTGTCCACATCTCGCGAGAATACGCAAGAAGCCGCCCGCCCCAAATTCTTTCGCTGATCATCGCTACACTGTGCATTGGAGGTAACTAATGTCACAGCAGCAATATCGTATTGAGTCGGACAGCATGGGCGAGGTACACGTACCTGTTGACCGTTATTGGGGTGCTCAGACTGAGCGATCCAGAGATAACTTTCGAGTTGGTGTTGATCGTTTTCAATGGGGACGAGCGATCAAAAAAGCTCTTGGTGTTCTGAAAAAATCAGCCGCTCTTGCAAACGCCGATCTGGGTCAACTTTCACACGATAAAGTTCGGTTGATCACTCAAGCCGCTGACGAAGTTATCCAAGGCAAACTTGATGATCACTTCCCACTGGTTGTTTTTCAGACAGGAAGTGGCACCCAGTCAAACATGAATGCCAACGAAGTGATTGCGAATCGAGCAATTGAGATTGCAGATGGCACACTCGGGTCCAAATCACCAATACACCCAAACGATGACGTGAACCGTGGTCAGTCCAGTAACGACACCTTTCCCACGGCCATGCACATTGCTGCTGTTGAAGTCATCACTGATCGTCTTTTGCCCGCTGTTATTAACTTACGTGATGTGTTACTTCAACTTGAAAAAGAATACAAAGATGTAGTGAAAATTGGTCGGACGCATCTACAAGATGCTACACCAATAACCCTTGGCCAGGAAATCTCATCATGGCGTGCCCAAATCGATGATCGCATTGAAAGTATCAAGCGAGCCCTTCCTGGCCTCTATGAACTTGCAATTGGCGGTACTGCAGTTGGAACAGGACTCAATGCACATCCTGATTTTGGTCCAACCGCTGCAAACTACATTGCAAAAGAAACAGGACATCCATTTGTCTCTGCGACAAACAAGTTTGCAGCACTCTCTGCTCATGATGCACTCGTTGAGGTCAGTGCCGCTGAACGAGGACTGGCAATGGCGCTACTCAAGTTTGCAAATGACGTGCGATGGCTGGCCAGTGGACCACGCTGTGGCATCGGAGAAATTACTATTCCAGAAAATGAGCCTGGGAGTTCGATCATGCCTGGCAAGGTCAACCCTACACAATGTGAGTCGATGACAATGGTCTGCGCCCAAGTTTTTGGAAATGATGCGACTGTGGCTTTTGCTGGCAGTCAGGGCAATTTTCAACTCAATGTGTACAAGCCCGTCATGATCCATAATGTTCTTGAAAGTGCTGATCTGATTGCAGATGCATGTGACTCAATGCGAGTTCATTGTGTGACCGGAATCAAACCAAACAAAGATCGCATTCAGCATCACTTAGATGAATCTCTCATGCTTGTAACGGCGCTGAATAATCATATTGGGTATGAAAAGGCTGCAAAAATTGCAAAAAAAGCCCATGCCGACGACACAAGCCTTAAGGAAGCAGCTGTTGCGCTTGGGTATCTCTCTGCAGAACAATATGACCAGTGGGTTGTTCCTGGAAACATGACTCGGCCTCTCTCCCATCTCACCTAGCAGGCATCGAATTAGTCGGCTTTGAATTCGGCCAAGGGAAGATAATGCCAAACATGAGTCATTGTTTCTTTGGATATGGATGTTCACCTTGCTTCGATGCCTCATAGACCTCCATCGTGTCCATGATGAGGCCAGGATCATGCTGTGATACGAGCCAGCTATCAAGCGTGGTACTGAGTCTTTTCTTGACACCGGCGAGCTTGGGGTCATGAGAAAGATTGCTCAATTCATACGGATCAGAAGCTGTATGGTAGAGCTCTTCCTCTGGTCTTCGCATGTACCGCGTCACCATGCGAAGCGCATGTGGCGTATTCCAAGAACTTGTTAGCCATGTCATCCATGATGACATAGGACCTCGTCCGTCCTTACGAGGTCCCATCACATGCTTTTCTGTATAGATTGATTCAGAATAAAGATTTCGTATGTATCGATACTCTCCGTCGGTCACCGTACGAATAGGGTATGGAGATCCCTCTGGAAGATTATTGTGTATACCATAGGCACATGAACGATGCTGTTGTAATCGACCATGTAGAACACCTAGAAAACTTTGCCCATCCAGTCCGCTGGAGGATCCTCCAGCAATATCAATGAACGTCGGAACCACATCCACATATTGAACAATCGCATCGGTCCGTGTTCCCGGCTGTATCGCGTTTGGCCAGCGAGCGATCAATGCCGTATGTAATCCGGTATCCCAATTTGTCCATTTATTGCCGGGAAACTGAGAACCCTGTTCAGATGTGAAAAGCACTAATGTGTCTGGCTGGCGTCCAGCTAATTCAAGGGTTTCAAGCAAATCTCCTACCTGTTCATCCATGTAGGTCACCTCGGCAAGATACGCACTGAAATCCTTGCGAGTTTGTGGCGTATCAACCAGGTTTTCCGGGAGTTTGATTTCCTTTGGAGGATAAACTGACGGGTCTCCCATCACCCAGGGTCTATGTGGCTCAACAAGTGCGACGACCAAGCAAAACGGTTGTTCAGAATCACGAGCCATGAATTCATGGACAGCACCAAGATCGTGTTGTTGAGTTGGATTACGGACACAACTCGAATCAAATCCAGCAACGTGTTCAAAAGAAAAAACCTCCTTGGGTTTCACATGCACTTTTCCGGCCAAACCAACTCGATACCCTAACTTGGTAAGATAGTCTGGCAGGCTACGGATGGCAGAACGGCTTGAAGAGTGATTCCATGCACAACCATTTCTCATTGGATACAAACCAGTATAGAGTGCTGCACGACACGGCTGACACATCGCTTCACAAAGATACGCACGATTAAAGACAACTCCTTCTTTCCCAAGTCGATCAATATTTGGCGTCTTGGCGTTCCTTCCCCCATACAAAGACAAGTCGTTGTATGTGCAATCATCAGCAATTACCAACAATATATTTGGACGGTCGTCTGCAATAACAGCTGTCATACTCAAAAGCAGAACGCAAACAAACTGTAGAAAGAAATACATGGTATTTGCCTCGTCATTAGGGATTTCAATCAAACACAGAGCCTTTGTTATACGTTGGTCATAAGAGTTGGTAGAAAAATATTTGATATTCATAGTACTCTTAAGCGATGTAGGTCCGATTCCTAAGCCTGGGAAGACGAATAATGTATCAACGCACCCATGCCGTTTTGACACTGGCTGTTGTCATAGTTTTTTGCCTATACAGCAACAACTGCACAGTAAGTCTGGCAAAAGACTCCTTTCCTGTTCCATACAACAGTGAACCAATCGACCGGGGTGAACCGTTATCCGCAGATGCATCAGCTGCTGCAATGACGTTGCCTATAGGATTTGAAGCACATGTCGTAGCTTCAGAGCCCATCATTCAAAATCCTATTGCTATGACCTGGGACACCAGAGGCAGACTGTGGGTAGCAGAAAACTTTACATACGCAGAAGGAAACACCAGGTTTGATTACGATCTTTGTGATCGCATTACTATTTTGGAAGATACGAACGGAGATGGTCATTTTGATCACCATCATGTTTTCATTGACTCCCTACAAATTTTGACAGGAATCGAGGTTGGGCATGGTGGGGTTTGGGCCATGTGTCCACCTCGTTTGCTCTTCATTCCCGACCGCGACCATGATGATGTTCCGGACGGACCGATCGAGACGGTTCTTGATGGTTTTGACATCACGGGGCCAAGCTATCACAACTTTGCAAATGGACTGACGTTTGGACCCGATGGCTGGCTCTACGGAAGATGTGGACACTCATGTCCAGCTCTGATTGGTTCACCTGGCTGTGATGAAGAGTATCGGATGCCGATGGAGGGTGGGCTCTGGAGATACTCACCCTACACAGAACAGGTCGAGGTACTCACAACCGGCACAACGAATCCATGGGGACATGATTGGAATGCCGAGTGTGAATGTTTTTTCGTAAACACTGTTAATGGTCATCTGTGGCATCTCATCCCAGGCGCGCACTTTGATCAAACCAACGGCATTGATCCGAACCCATACACATATGAATTGATCGATCAACATGCTGACCACTATCATTTTGATGTTGGGAAAGGCTGGCAAAACTCTCGTGATGGAAAAGCAGATGACCTCGGTGGTGGCCATGCACACAGCGGTTGTATGATTTATTCTGGAACCAACTGGCCCTCGGAGTATCGAGATCAGCTGTTCACACTTAATTTTCATGGCCGTCGATTAAACCAAGAACATCTTGACCGCTCGGAAAGCGGTTATCTCGCCACGCATGCACCTGATTTTTTCCATACTGGTGACACATGGTTCCGAGGGATTGATTTAGGTCACGGTCCTGATGGAAGTGTGATTGTTCTTGACTGGAGCGACACCGGTGAATGCCATGAACGGGATGGCGTGCACAGGACAAGTGGCCGCGTTTTTCAGATTTACACTGGAAAACCACACCTTCCGGATGGAATATCGGCTGGATTTGATCTGCGACAGTTTAGTGACGATGAACTTGCAGAATGCCAACGTCGTGCTGAAGGATGGTGGGTTAATCAGTCACGTCTCGTACTGGCAGAAAGATCCACTCGTAAGAGCATTTCAGTTTCAGCTGAGCGTCTTCTACAACAACAATTTGAAAATGCCAAGCGTCTTTCAGATGATGATACTCGAGTTTCGGAAACGGCTCATCGTGTTCGTGCGATGCTGTCACTTCACCTCATAGGAAAACTTCAGAATGATGAATTAATTGCTCAGTTGCGTCACCCTGATGAACATGTACGAGTTTGGGCTGTGCGACTGCTCACGGAAAATCTTCCTCTCGATGCAGCTCTTGGACCTGTGCCAAAGGATGTGAGCACTGCCAAGCACATTCACGTTTCCTCTCGTGCACTTCTCGATCATCTAATACATGTTGCACGTGATGACCAGTCTGCCTTTGTTCGGCTTGCACTTGCTTCGACTCTTCAGCGATTGCCTGTCGAAATGCGTCCACAACTCGCAGCAGCACTCTTTATGCATGCGGAAGATGCATCTGACCATAACCTACCGCTTCTTGTGTGGTATGGTCTTATTCCACTCGGAAAACATGACCCTGATGCTCTGGCTGATCTTGGAGCAGAGTGCCGATGGCCACGAACGCTCAAGCTCATTTCACGTCGACTAGCCGGACATATTGAGAGCCACCCTTCGGCAGTGAACCATTTACTCATCTCCGTACACACAAGACTGCAAGATGATCGAGGCGCTGCGTTAGAGGCCACACTCATTGGGCTCCGTGAAGGCCTTGCTGGATGGAAAAATGCTCCAGAGCCCGCTGCATGGAAGAAGATTTCCACTGCAATCCAATTGATAACAGAGGGTACACGTCAAGCACGAATGCAAACCCTTGTGGATGAACTTTCGGTTGTCTTTGGAGATGGCAGAGCTATCAGTGTGGTTCGTGACACTGCCCTGAATTCGAAACTTTCCATTGAAGTACGACGTGCTGCTCTTAAGACACTGATCGAGGTCCAGCCGAAAGATTTGAGGAGTATCTGTGAAAAAGTGATCAAGAATCGACACCTTCAGGTTACTGCGGCAGAGGGATTGACTC
>JBDOMS010000175.1:0-6540 GCA_039831735.1 Pirellulales bacterium | reverse complement strand
GAGAGCTGATTTCTGGATCTCGTGCCATTGAACAACACATTCGGGTAGCCCACCTTGGACCAGCCTGGACGTACAGCCACCTCGCGGCACTGCACCGATTTGGAAGTTCGGTTGAGTTTGTACCAGTAGGAAGTATTTCTGCAGCGTTTGAAGAAGTGCAGGCAGGCCATTCCCATTATGGTGTTGTACCACTTGAGAATTCAACAGATGGCAGAATCGCTGATACGCTGGATAACCTCTCCCGCCTTCCTGTAAAGATATGTGCTGAAGTGCCGCTTCGCATCCATCACACGCTTCTTGCGACCTGTGATCGGACGAATGTTGGAGAAGTCTACAGTCGACCACAGGCTCTTTCACAATGTCGAAACTGGCTTGCCCGCCATCTTCCAAACGCACGACTTATTGAGGTCACCAGTACCAGTGCTGCAGCAGAAATGGCATCCAAAAAGAAGGCTGCCGCCGCAATTGCCAGTCACCAAGCGGGTGTCCATTATGGACTGAATATCCTGGCTGAAAATATCGAAGATATTGCCGATAATACAACACGTTTTGCTGTCATTGGCCATGCTGATGCAAAACGAACCGGCAAAGACAAAACGGCCCTTATGTTTGAAATTGAACATAAGCCGGGAGGCCTCGCAGACGCATTATCCGTTCCAAAAAAACAGAAACTTAACCTGACATGGATTGAATCCTTCCCCATGCCCGGTAAAAATCGGGGTTATATCTTTTTTGTTGAGCTTGAAGGACATCGCTCTGACCTTCGAGTGCAGCGAGCGATCGCCTCGCTTGAAAAGAGATGTAAGCGGGTTGTGATCCTCGGATCTTACGCTTTGGCCTCAGCAGTTGGTTGATACACACATACGAAAGGACTTCTCATGGCACGACAAACAGTGGTCGCTGGAAACTGGAAGATGAATCTTGACAGGAAGGCCGCGACATCGCTTGCTGAAGCCGTCGCGTCACAGCGATCACAGGTGCCTGGCGTTGAGTTAGTTCTCTGCCCTCCAAGTTTGTATCTTGGTCCAGTTGGAAATGCGTTACAACTCACGGGTGACTCAAGCCCTTCTGGAGTCTGGCTTGGAGCCCAAAATATGCATGCTCAAAAAAGCGGCGCATTCACTGGTGAAATTGCTCCTCCAATGCTGATCGATATGGGATGTCGCTTTGTCATTCTCGGTCATTCAGAGCGACGCACCTTGTTCCATGAAACAGATGCAATGGTCAATGAAAAAACAAAAGCTGCACATGGAATCGGTCTTACGCCTATTGTGTGTGTTGGAGAAACGCTCGAACAGCGCGAACGTGGCCAGACTCAAACGGTAGTCACCGAGCAGATCCAACACTCGCTTGCTGATGTTTCAGCTGAACACCTCAAAACAACGGTGATCGCGTATGAGCCTGTGTGGGCTATTGGAACCGGCAAAGTTGCCACTCCCGATCAAGCTCAGGAGGTCCATGCCCTTATTCGCTCTCTCGTGGCCAGCATGGCATCTCCGGAAGTCTCACAGTCTGTCACCATCCAGTACGGTGGGAGCGTCAAGCCAGATAATGCAGGGGCATTAGCATCCCAACCAGATATTGATGGTGCTCTTGTTGGTGGTGCGAGTCTCAAAGCAGATGATTTTCTGGGTATTGCAAAGGCCTTCAATACGTAATCCGGCTAGGATTGTCACTTGAAATTCTGTATCGTACACGGGCATTATGAGTCGTGATGTACATCGATACTCGTTCGGAGTCTGATAGCTTTCATGGAATTTTTCATCCGCTTCCTGCTGGGCTTTGGCCTTGCATCGACAGGTTTGTTTCTCATTTTACTCGTGCTTATTCAGCGTGGACGCGGCGGCGGGTTATCTGGTGCGTTCGGGGGTGCCGGGGGACAAAGCGCCTTCGGAACCAAAGCTGGTGATGTGTTCACAAAGATCACTGTTGCTGTTGCCGGTTTTTGGATTGTGTTATGCATTGTTGCCACCAATGTGTTGGGGCGACAACGCTCATTGATTAACGATGACCTTGGGAGTTCTGCGCCGCAGTCAATCGCTCCACTCACACCAGCTGAAAGTAGCATCTCTCCCGAATCTGATACTGATGCGAGCCCAACACCTCCAACGACTGAGAACAATGCTGCAGCAGATGCTCCATCAGAAGACTCTTCGGAACCACCCACGCAGCCAAATCCACAGAAAACATCTGATGCCGATAATGAACCAACGAATGCACCTTCAGGTGAGACATCCGGCAGCGAAGACAACACACAGACGCAGTAAATCGTAACGTTCAATTGTTGGTGATTGTTGGTGTACCCATGTAATGGGTCATTGGAGATACCATGGCGCTGAGTATGACTGGATGTGGGAGTGGCGTGTCGACCGATGGTCCGAACTCCTGTCATATTGAACTTCGGTCAGTAAATAATCGCTTTTTTAAACTATCTCTCCGATCTCGCGAAGGATACAGCCCCCTTGAGCATCAGATCGAATCCGTCATCCGTAAACGAGTACATCGTGGATCTGTGCATATGTCGCTCGACATGACCGGTCCACTTGCAGTTGGTGTGCGCCGACTCGACACTCGGCAACTATCACAGTATCTCAATGATCTGAAATCGTTTTGTGCTGATTGCAGCATCCCCGAACCACGATCGATCGATGGTTTGCTTTCATTACCGGGAGTGTATATCGATGAAGATACTTCACATGATGCACTTCCTCAGGCATGGCCGATAATCAGTCATGCTTTAGAAGATGCTCTCGATAAACTCAATGCCATGCGACAGACAGAAGGCGAGGCACTTGCATCTGACCTGCGAGCAATCTGCAAAACCATTCGCTCACTCGCTACGACCATTCAGACACGCGTGCCCGATGCGGTCAGTGAACACCACACGCGCATCAAGGAACGTGTCGAGAAGATTCTTGAGTCCCGTGGAAATACCATTGAACCTACCGATCTCGCTCGTGAACTCGCTATTCTCGCAGACCGATCCGATGTTGCTGAGGAACTTGTTCGGCTTGAAAGCCATATCGATCAGGCCACAAAGCTTCTTGATGAGACAACACCCGGAAGAAAACTGGACTTTCTTGCGCAGGAACTTTCTAGAGAGGCCAACACGATTGCCTCAAAGTCCTCTGATGTGATCATTGCTCGCGCAGTGATCGATATGAAAGCACAGATAGAGCGATTCCGAGAACAGGTGCAAAATATCGAGTAGTCAGGACGCATGCTTTCCAAAGGACGCTGCAGGAAGCTAAAACATCATAATGGCTCACTCACAAGGTCAACTCGTTGTTGTCTCAGGCCCCTCCGGGGTTGGGAAAACGACCGTGTTAAGACACCTGCTCAGCGATGTACCCGATCTGATCCCAAGTGTTTCAGCGACAACTCGTCCTCCACGAACGGGTGAAAAAAACGGTGTGGATTACCATTTTATGTCCTCTGAGGAGTTTGCTCGTCGAAAGCAACAGGGTGATTTTCTGGAATCATGCCAGGTATACGGCCGTCAGCATTGGTATGGTACGTTGGTTGATGAGGTGGCCCCTCGTCTTTCCGCAGGATCTTGGGTAGTGCTTGAAATTGATGTGGAGGGTACACTATCGGTACTGGATCGCTATCCAGAGGCTGTTACGATATTCGTTGAGCCCTCACACCCGGAGCAACTGTATCATCGATTACAAGGTCGAGGAACAGAATCACCGGAGGCCATGGCTCGCCGACTCGAGGTTGCACGAAAGGAACTCCATCAGGCTCACCACTATAAATACCGCGTTGTCAACGAACATATTGATGATGCTGTTGAAACAATAAAAACTATCCTTCTCGACAGAGGGTTTGCACCACCACCTTCCAATTCACCTTCCCCAGACACAAAGACCCCTTCAGGAGTAAATGCATGATTGACGACTTGCGCGAAGAAGAAATTGTTAATAAAGTTGGTGGACGATTTAAACTCTCTACGCTTATTCAGAAACGCCTTGTTGCCTTGAATGCAGGAGGGCGTCCTCTTGTAGATACCGACAGTGAAGACAAGATGCAGATTGTGATTGAGGAAATTAAGCAAGATAAGATTTTTCTGGATACTTCGATGAATCTGCAGATCACAGGTGAGTCTCCTGAGGCTGGTGGCCCGCTCGACTTTGATCCATCAATCCTCTAGCCTTGATACATTTTTCGGTCTACGCTCTCTCCACATTCACATGCAAAAGGACATGGGAGTGACGTCCGCCCGAGAAGGTCTCTCTGCTACAAATGTGCCATGGCGATAACAACTCCCATGCTGAATAACACTGAAATCGTCATTGGCGTTGCCGGTGGAATTGCCGCCTACAAAGCAGCTGCCCTGACGAGTCAACTCGTCCAGCAGGGTGCTGGCGTCACAGTTGTTCTTACACGGAACGGGAAACGATTTATTGGGACTGCAACCTTTGCAGCATTGACCGGACGGCCTGTTGTTAGCCGTAGTTTTGATGCTGCCTATCCGCTGGGGGCCCATATTGAACTGGCAGCAAAGGCGCAGATCATTGTTGTGGCTCCGGCCACAGCAGATCTCCTTGCAAAAGCTGCACATGGCATGGCGGATGATGTTCTTTCAACGCTTCTGCTCTGTGCAGAATGTCCCATCATGTACGCACCGGCAATGAATGCAGCCATGTGGACCAAATCCAGTGTGCAACGTAATGTAGACATGCTTGATCGTGATGGGGCGACAATCATTTCTCCAGGAACGGGCTGGCTGTCATGCCGTCAGACCGGTGCTGGCCGGATGGCAGAGCCCACTGACATCATGGATGCCATCATCTCAGTTCTCAAACGTGGGTAACCACGCATGGCACATATTCTGCTCACGGCTGGCCCAACACGATCCTATATTGATGACGTCCGTTATCTCACGAATGCTTCAAGTGGGCGCATGGCACATGCATTGGCAACCTCCGCACTTGAATGTGGTCATGATATAACGATTGTAAGCGGTCCCGTTTCCATCCAATACCCAAAACGTGCAAGAGTCATTCCCGTAGTCACAACGGCTGAAATGCTCACTCAGTCATTGCAGGAACTCAAACACTGCAATGGGGTCATTGCAGCCGCCGCACCGTGTGACTTCGAGCCTGTGAAGAAAAACAGTGGCAAGATTCCTCGCCGAGGGAATGGCATGACTGTAGAACTCAAGCCAACGCCCGACGTGATTGCCACACTGGCCTCTCAATCTAAAAACAACACAAACAATCAGGTTTGCCCAAAGTGGTTTGTTGCCTTTGCGCTTGAGCCCGAGGCTGACAAACTGCGTGCATGTGAGAAAGTGACATCGAAACACTGTGACCTTATTGTGGTGAATGATTTGACAGCACTAGAGGCGAGCACAAATTCGATAGATGTTTACAATGCAGCTCATGAGCATATTGGCAAAACAACAGGCTCAAAAAAAACCGTCGCTATGTGGTTGCTACGGTTGATCGAAACCCAACTCATGGCATGCTAAGGTACAGCTGCCATCTGCACACCATACAACTGCTGGAGATTGAAACCACAATGATACATGTCGCAATCTTAGGAGCCACCGGCTATACAGCACTTGAGGCATTGAAACTGCTCATGCGTCACCCAGAGGTGAAACTCGTTGCTGCCACGAGTCGCCAGAAGGGAAACACCCCTCTTTCGAGTGTCCACCCGAGCCTTGTTGGTCGGACAAATCTTCTGCTTGAAGATATTGCGGTCGAGTCTTTGGGTGATCGGGCAGACTGTGTCTTTGGATGTCTTCCTCACTGTGCAAGTGCTGAGATCCTACCCCGAATTCTTGCTACAGGCACAAAAGTAATTGATTTCAGTGCCGACTATCGCCTTGACGATGCGGCAACGTACCAGGAATGGTATGGACACACGCACTGTGATCCAGAGCGATTAGGCTCAACAGCATATGGAATTCCTGAACTATTTCGTGAACAGATCGCCGAGGCCCAACTCGTAGCAAACCCAGGGTGCTACGCAAGTTCAGCAATTCTTCCTATTGCTCCACTCATCAAAGAAAACATTGTTGAGCTGGATGACATCATTCTTGACTCAAAAAGTGGCGTCAGTGGCGCAGGTCGCAATCCAAAACTCATGACACACTTCCCTGAGTGCAATGAGAGCATGTCGCCATACAACGTTGGACGGCATCGCCACACACCCGAGATTGAGCAAATCATTAATCGCTTTTGTAACGCTCGACCAAACATTATCTTCACACCTCAATTAGCCCCTATGGACCGAGGAATTCTGTCAACAATCTACATCCGTCCAAAGCGATCGATTTCTGAGGCCGACACACGAGAAATCTTAGACACATTCTACAAGAAAGAACCATTTGTCCGTATCGTTGATCATCTTCCAGGAACAAAGGATACTGCAGGTTCAAACTTTTGTGATATTACAGTTCGGGTGGTTCGCGATCGAATACTTCTCATCAGTTGTTTGGATAATCTTGTGAAAGGAGCTGCTGGTGCTGCTGTACAAAATCTTAATGTTCTCTTTGGGTTACCTGAAACAACTGGACTCCTCTAATCT
>JBDOMS010000559.1:0-6553 GCA_039831735.1 Pirellulales bacterium | reverse complement strand
ACCGCACCACCATAACGAGCATTTCTTTCCGTAAGCCGACGAAGATCATCCTCGTTTGGTGCGAGGTTGGTAGAACCCGCAGTTTTTGTCGGTTGAGAAAGTTGATTGACAAGTTGCGTGACGATGCCAGTGGCACGCACTGCAACCAATACAGATGAAAGTTCACGGTCAAGATCAAATGAACCAGAGGGAAAAAATGGTGAAAATCGCTTGGCGATCTGTTGCTTTGTATTTTGTGCTGGAGCACCAAGTCGAATCATGGCTAGTTCATAGGCTCGAAGCAGTGCAATGGTTTCAGATTCTCCAAGTGTTGTGGGATCGATACGATTCAGGGCTTCCAGAACAGCCTGCTGCGCATCTGGATCTGCTTGACGCGCAACAGCAATAGCACCCTCAATGATCGCTATTGGGGGTTGGTTGTTTGCAAGCACCTTTTGTTGCCACAGTTCGATTGGCTGGTGCTCAAGTGCGACACGAGCTGCATAGCGGATAAATCTATCCGGGTTTGAGAGATGTGGCATTGCGAGCGATACGGCATTTACCGGCTCCCGAACCTCTGTGTGTAACTTTTCGAGTGAGTGTCGAACGCGTCGAGCCTCTGCGTGGAGAGTATTTGAGGCGTCAACAGGAGTGGTTGGTTCAGATCCTGTATAGAGGACTCGATAGAGTTCACTTTGCCCACCACGTCCACCAACAGCAAAATAGATGGCCCCATCTTTTCCTACAGTCATATCTGTCAGTGGGAGCGGCGTGCGTGTGACAAATTCTTCTTTGGTGCCTTTGTAGGTTGAACCATCAGGCTCTAAGTGGATGGCATACATCGTGCCAAAGGTCCAGTCGCAAATGTAGAGGGCTTTTTGATACTTGGAAGGAAATTTAGTTCCATACCCAAAAGAAACACCCACCGGAGATCCAGGTCCAATATTTACAACAGGAGGCAAGCTATCCGGATACCCAGTAGGCCATTTTCCTGTACCGCTCCGCCAGCCAAGTTCACTCCCACTGGTCGCATGGTTGACGCGAGTAGGTCGATACCACGGCGTGCCAAAATCCCATTCCATATCAGCGTCGTATACAAACAGTTCTCCATCTGCATTGAACGCAAAGTCATATGGATTGCGATATCCAGCAGTCCATACGTCCCATGTTTTCCCCTCTGCATCCGTGCTGACCACAAATCCTCCCGGAGCAAGCCTGCCTGCGGCATGACCATTCCCGTCCCACATCCGTTCTGTGATGAGGTCTTCATCCCAGTTGGAAGGAAGGCGACTTGTGCCTTCTGGGGCAAGTGAAACACGTCGTTGTGAATCCCGAATACCACCCATGGTTTGTGGCTCGGTCACATTGGTAACAGCAAACGGAATGCTTGTGTGATTTCCACAGATAATAAAAAGGCGCTTGCCATCAGGTGACAAAAGAATGTTATGTGGACCATGCTCACCACCCCCCTGAAAGTCGCGAAGCTTTTCAACGGTTTCAAGTGTGTCATCATGATCCGCATCGGTGACCCGATAGAGTCCACTCCCAGTTCCACCATTACAGACAACATACAGAGCATCAAAAGCCCATAACATGCCCTGAGCTCCAGTAATCTCTGCAGGAACTTTCTCAACAATCGTTTGTTCAGATGTTCCAATGGGTGCTGGGGTAATCCGTACCAGTCCCTTTCCGCCTTGATCACTTGCGAGGAGTCGGCCCTTTGGATCGGTTGTGAGACACACCCAAGATCCGAGTTCCTCCCTCGGAACGACAAAGAGTCTTTCAACAGCAAAACCATTTGGGACGATAAAAGAAGGTTCATCGCCAGGGTTAATGGCTTCAGTTTTTCCTGAAGCGACAACAGGCATTTTTTCGGAGGGCTGTTGCCAGATTGCATCATTCGCCATGGAAGACACATCGCTACTTATCACAAGACAACACATTAACCAAAATATTCGGTTCATCAGAAAACCTTATCGCATAGAGAAGTTAGAGAATTGATCTGTGGGCTGTTCGTTTGATCAGCAAGGGTTCCATCGATGTAGCTTCAAAGAGTCTATTGGGGATACCTGCGTCGCCGTCTGATAGGTCAACCCATTTTCAAACGCGGATCTTTTATTAGTAGAAGAATCGATCAGCAAGTTTCTTTATTCTACACTATCAAACACACCAAGAGTACTTTTTCAGGATAGCAAGAAACAATCAGCATCATTGGTGGGAAACAATCAGTGTGAGTGGCATCAATCTGACGGCTGACTTTTGGAGAGAAGGCTTTTTAGAAGCAAAGTCAAGGAAAAAAATGCAACTTTTTGCATTTCATGCCGTTTTAAGAAGAATACGTTTCTCACTGTGGGGGCGTCAGGCCTGATAACCATTTTGTTGGTTTCTTTTACTTATAAGGAAGAACGATCTATGATTAAAACGGTATTTTCTTGCCTAATGGCAGCAATGGCCTTTTCATTGTTCACAACTGTTTCCGTACATGCGGCTGATGAAAAGCCAAAGATGGATCCAGAAAAAGTTTTCAAAAAGCGAGATAAGGACGGCGACGGCTCGATCTCAAAAGAAGAGTTTCTGTCTGCTGTCAAGGGAGACAAAAAAGAGGGTATGGAAAAGCGATTTGACAAAATGGACTCAAATGGTGACGGCAAGGTCTCCCTTGAGGAATTTAAGACTGCCATTGCTTCAGCCAAGAAAAAGAAGAAATAATTGTTTCAGTTGTCACGCATAGAAGGTTGAATGAGCGAGCCAATGTCACGATGCGTTAATCACTTGGAGGTGAGGATGAACCACTTCGTTTCAGTTCAATACTTCAGCAGGATCAAGACAGTCGTCACACTGTGTGTGGCGGCTGTTCTTCTGTTGCCTTGTGGTATTGCCTCTGCGCAGAAATATAAAGGGAAGCAGCCGCAGCCACCGAAAAGTAAACTTCCTGCAGCCGTGCGCACCCCGCCATCCAGTAAAGTGATAGAGGTGGCGCCAGTTGACCGTTCAACCCGTCCTGAAGTCCAGAAGGCGGCAAAGAAAATAGATAAACTCTTGGCTGCTCACTGGGCGGACAAAAAGGTCAAGCCGTCAACGCCTCTCAGCGACCAGCAGTTTCTTCGTCGCGTGTTTCTTGAGCTAGGAGGAAGGATCCCAAGTTATTACGAAGCCAAGGTGTTTCTTGATAGTGATCGTGATCGTGGTGAGTTGATTGACTATCTTCTTGAAAGCCCTGCGTATGTCAGCCATTTCTACAACTTTTGGGCAGATATTCTGAGGCTTGTGGAACGACCACAACGGAATCTGGTATTTGAGCCATATCTCTTCTACGTCAAGGATTCTATTGCCTCTAATAAGCCATACAATACGTGGGTCCACGAGATGCTCACGGCCGATGGTCTTCTTTGGGAAAATCCTGCTGTTGGTTTTCAATTACGTGATTCGGGCATGCCATTACCCTATGTGGACAACACCATTCGTGTTCTCCTTGGAAAGCAGATTGGATGTGCACAGTGTCACGACCATCCGTTTGATGACTGGACGCAGCATCAGTTTTATGAGCTGGCAGCATTTTTATCTGGAACCAAACTGCGTGGTGGTAATGGCAAAAGCATGATGAGCATGAGCGGATCTGGAAGCCCTCAGAAACTTATCAAAGAAGCTCGGGCAGACGCTGTAAAAAACAATAAAAGCCCAGCGGGTTTTATCCAGTTTATTCAGGCGAATACAACAAACGTGAGTTTCAAAGAAGCACCACTCAAACTCCCACATGATTATCAGTATGACGATGCGAAGCCATTGTCAGTTGTGGATGCCAAGGTTCTCTGGGGTGAGATACCGGCAAACGCAAAGGATAAAGATAAACGAGAGCAATTGGCTTCATGGGTTGTTCAGGACCGACAGTTTGCCCGAATGATAGCGAACCGGATGTGGAAGAAGATCATGGGCGTTGGCATTGTTGAGCCGATTGATGATTTTCAAGATGGGAATGCTCCAATTCTTCCAGAACTCCTCGAGCATCTCACTGACGAGATGATTCGGCTTGACTTTGATCTTCGTGAGTTTGTCAGGATTCTTGTTTCAACGGATGTCTATCAACGAGAAGCAGTTGTGTTTGATCCATCGGAAGGAACACCATTTCGATTTACTGCCCCTGCGCTCAGGCGAATGACGGCTGAGCAGCTTTGGGATTCTATTGTGACGCTGGTGGCATACAACGCATGGGGTATGCAGAGGCCTACCGTGAATGAAATTGCCCAGTCCGCTGGAGTGGATTTCTCACAAGCGACATTCGAGTCTGCATCGACTCAGTACCAAAACTTTAACGGTGAATTTGGTCGTGGAAGACAGATGCGTGTGCTCAACCAAAAGGTTGGCTATAAAGGCCAACTGCTTGTTCGCGCAAGTGAAATACCAACGCCTCTGCCGCTCGGGCATTTTTTGCGACAGTTTGGTCAGAGTGATCGGGAAGTTATTGAAGGATCACGTACGGTGGCAACGGTGCCGCAGATCCTCACAATGTTCAACGGTCCCATTACCCATAGCATGTTGGAAGTTGGATCTGTTATCTACGACAATGTCGTGGCTGCTGTTCCGAAAGGTCCCAATGAAGTCATCACGGTGATATTCATGTCCTTGTTGTCACATCCGCCAACCCTTGAAGAGCGGCGGCTTGGTCGTATGGAGATTGAGTCAGCCGAAACACCGGCTGCTGGGTATGGCAATTTGATTTGGGCGCTCTTAAACACACGTGAATTCATATTTATTCAATAAACATATTTATCAAGCTTCTTCTTTGCTTGGCCATTGGAGGTAAACATGGCAGGTTTGTATCCAGTTGATCAGAGTCTGACACGTCGCGGACTGTTTGGACGAATGGCAGGAGCTGCATTCGGTGTCAGCGTACTCGACATGGTTGGTGGACGAGTCCCACTTGGCCTAGCAGCTGAGGTGGCAGCTAGCGATGTGAGCGTGATCTTTTTGCAAATGCGTGGAGCGATGAGCCACTTGGATACATTTGATCCAAAGCCTGGGCGAGAAGAGCAGGGCGAAACAAAGGCCATCAAGACAAAGACACCAGGTGTACTTTTTGGTGAATACCTTCCCAACCTTGCTGGCATGTCTGATCGTCTAGCAGTGCTTCGTGGGATGACGACAGAAACAGGTGCGCATCAGCAGGCAACCTATCTCATGCGTACGAGTTACTCTGAACTCAATAGTATTGTGCATCCTTCGATGGGTTCATGGACACTGAATGTGAAAGGAAAGACGAGCAAAGGCAAAGATCTTCCAGGATATGTCCTTGTTGGCAATGGTAATGAGCACCCAGGCGCGGGTTTTCTGGACGCGTCTTTTACGCCTGTTCCCGTTGCTGATCCAAAGCTCGGCTTGGAAAATACAGTTCAGCCGTCCTATCTCTCTGATAAACAGTTCAAACACAGGCTTTCATTGGCGGATCGGATCGATAAGGACTTTAAGAAAACGCATAAAGGCCCCCAAATTGCAGCGTATGATCAGATGTATAAAGATGCGACGCGATTGCTCGGCAGTGTTGATCTAGAAGCATTTGATCTCTCAAAAGAGCCGGAGAATATTCGATCCCGCTATGGTACGTCCAAGTTTGGCCAAGGCTGTATGCTGGCAAGAAGACTGATCGAGTCCGGTGTGCGATGTGTTGAGGTTGAATCCGGCGGATGGGATATGCATCGTGGCATCTTTGACAGTTTGCCAGGAAATGTCGGTGCTCTTGATGCTGGGATGGGAGCCTTGCTAGATGATCTTTCTGAGCGTGGCATGCTTGAAAAAACACTTGTTGTGCTGGGCACCGAGTTTGGGCGGTCTCCCGGCATCAACCAGAATGCTGGTCGTGATCACCACCCAGCGGTGTTTTCTTGTGTGCTTGCCGGGGCAGGCATCAAGGGTGGTACAACCTATGGGACTTCTGACGAGCGTGGTTTCCATCCTGATGAGGATGCAGTCACCATACAAGATTTCAATACAACGATTGCGATAGCAGCTGGACTACCGCATGATAAGGAATTCTTTGCACCGAATGGACGTCCTTTCAAGATCGGTGATGGAGGTGATCCAATCAAGGCGATTCTGGCTTGATCGAAGAGCGGTGGTGATACGCCCATCATTCTGAATGGGTACGTGCAAGGTTCTGTCGCAACGTTTTGCCAGTTGTTGCTATGAGTCCATATTTCTCTGGATCTATCTGATTTTAGAGTATACCGTTGTTCAAGTCCCAGTTATCAAGAGAAGGAACATCTGTATCGTATCACTCAAGTCTTGGATAATCACAAACCATAAGAAATGTCGTCATGGTAAATAGCACGAGCCTGAAGCAGGCTCAAAGACACACCGCAATATTGAGAAAATAAATGTCTTCACTCACGTCAGGATTTGTTGGCATCTGTTTTCTCAAAGTGTCACAATGAGAGTCATTGTATTGTTCAGAGTGCCATGCGAAACTCTTTGTGAATATTTGAAATTCACTGGATAGACTGATGGATGGGTTTTTATGAACAGTTCCTTAAGAACGCATGTTTTTTTTGTTGCAAGTGGTTTATCCAGTCTAGTGCTCTGC
>JBDOMS010000418.1:0-6558 GCA_039831735.1 Pirellulales bacterium | reverse complement strand
CTGACGATAATGCTCAGTGAGTTTGCTCATGATGAGCATTTTCGAAAAACAAACCCTCCCTGAACACCTCCCTAGCCACTAAAATCACTGAAGAACCATATTTAATTTGTTATGTTGTTCTGACAATGTCGGTACTTTCAAAACAATTCTAGTTTGAGGCACAATGATCTGGTCGTTGTGTTAATTATTCTTACATGATTGCTGGTGGCTCGATCGCTTCGATAAATAATTCGGAGACCAGTACGGGCGCCGTATGCGAGAGTTCATTCCACAAATTTTCGATCGATAGTAAACCTGGTAGTTGCTGGTAATTTCGGTAGTCTTTTTCTCCAGCAGGTTGCCCATCTTGTTCCATAGCGCCACAGATCACTCCCATCAATGCAAAGAAGTTCAGTTTTGAAGGCTGATCGAGATATCGTTCCAGGAATACCCCATGGTACTCTTGAAAAAATTTCATCTCTACTGGATTTGTCCTTCGCTTACGTTCCAGTGTTAGGTACCGCTCATATATCATTTTCGATGTCCAGTAGATGCCATGCAAACCGAGAGCATCACTTGACTTACACACCGACTTTTCAAGAGGCATTGTCTGAATCACATGCCCATCTGCTCTGAGACGCCGTACTTGCGATTTTTCGCAAGACTCAACATCTTCATACGGATAATTGCGGACAATTACATGCCTGTATATCTTGATCCCTTGGATACATCTTTCTAAATGCACATCGTATAAATTGGCAACAAACATGCAATTTGACGAGTTTGCAATCACCTCGTATAAAGTGCGTATCGCATGTGGATAAAGTAGCATGTCTTCATCTACCTGAACAAAAAACGTTGTGCTACAATCGTCGAGCATTTTCTGAAATGCTTGACTCATCGGTGCAACATGATCAATGATATTTAGTCGAAATTTGCAGTCCTGCTGAGCTAGGCAGGTAAGACACGCCTTGTGACTTGGAGCTCCAACGGTGCTCACAAAAACCGTCACGACGTCTGAGTGGTCAAGTGATTTAACCGATGTCAGTGGCCGAGGTGTAATCGTACTTGAATCGGTACTATGGCCTTCAGGTTTTGGATCGCTTTGCGAAGTTGCATTTGACGGTCCGGCAATAATTCTTGATCTATCCCATGATGCTTTTTCAGGATCTGAATTTAATACATTCCGAAATAATTGAAAAAACTCTGCGCTGCGCTTCGCCCAATGCCATTTTTTGATGTCTTTTTGCATCTGTTTCGCTAGACTCAAGTAATTCTCACACGCAGTTTGAATGCCATTGACAAATGAACCTAAATCGCGGTTCACCAAATAGCCATTAACTCCTTGTCTGATCAATTCGGGCATATTCCCCACTGCAGTGGACACAATCACACAGCCGCAAGCCGCTGCTTCCAGGCACGGATTGGGGGTCCCCTCCGCTTTGCTAGTACACACGTAAACAGTGCCTTCGTTGTACCAGTCCACCATTTCATTACGTGTAAGTTTTTTGTTTCCCCAGGAATCAACCAGCAAAAAGTCACTAGGGATCCCCAATTTTTCAAGTTCGTTCTGTAACGGGACGAGCAAATCGTCGTATCCCTTTCTTTTGCGACCCATACTTGAACCTACCCACAATACTTTGGGCTTACGTATTTCTAATGAAGATTTCACGCTAAATACTTCTAAATCAACGCCATTGGAGATGGCAGTCGTTCCAGTTAAACGGCCAGCTTTTTCCCAATAGTCTCGATTATTTACAATCAGGATATCTGAATCACAATACGAATCGAAAAAGACCGATACCCAATAAGGCCAACCTTGATTTGAAGATCGAACGACCTTGGTGTTCCACCTTCGTCGACGTAACTCTTCTTTCAGACCCTGCATGTTGAGCTGAGGAAGCACAAATAGGACATCTTTTGCAGATTTTCCTATAACTCCTTGAAGGTCACGGTCCTTACCGAGTTCTGCGATCGTGACCTTGAAATCAGAAGGCGCATATTTTTGCAGAGCAAGAGCCCGATTGTGAAACGCCCATCCATCAACATCATAAATAATCCTTAAGCTTTGCATTGTTCGTACGTTTCTATTTCTTATTCTTGAGCCCGCAGAGACAAAGGTGCGTTGAATGGCTTCGTTTGTCGTTTCTAACCTTATTGAGTCGTGCTTAGCGCCTATCCTATAACGGGCAAACAGGCTGGAAACCTGTATTGTGTTTGCTTGTTATAGGATATAGGCTTTCAATGTTATTTCGTAAATTACATAAAACAATGCTGTAATTCCAACGAGTTCAGTCAGGCAAACAAGCGGTCGTAACTCGATGAGTAGCCTAAAGTATTATTGAAACAAGTTAGCTATTTTCTTGATTGTGTGGGGATACTGACCTGCGATAAGTTTGCCGCCAACCTTGACGAATATCGTATTTCTCCTTCTCTTTTTGCTTTCGATCTTTGTTATTTATATAAAGTGACTGTTGTAAGTAACCGGCACTTCGTTTTTTGATCTGCTTCGCTATTTCCATTTCCGTGACACCATGTTTTTTCCATATTTTTTTTAATGCATCGATTTGTACGTCCAATGGGACATGCGTTGTCAAACGATAGTGCATTCGGTGATCCCTTATGTAATACAAGCACTCCGGTATTGCCTTGAAGCTACAACCAGATTCTGCCATGCACCACGAGAAGTCGTAGTCGTCCGCTCCATGAAGCCCTAAAGACTCGTCCATGCCCCCCAGTGCCAAAGCCGAATTGATTCTCCAACAATGCAGTGATTTTATCGGGCCACCATGTACAAAGTCGGAAAGATCAAATGTATCGTTCGCAGAATGAACATCACTTATGTGAATTCCATTCTCGTCGATGTAGACACGTGATGAGTGGAAATAGTCGTGCTCAGGATATTGCAGAATATAGTGATTCAAGCATTCAACCGCTTGTCGATCTAGAAGATCATCACAATGTAATGAGCAAACAAAGGGCGTGCTGGCATGTTCCATGCCAGTGTTCAATGCACCTGTGATAAGCATGGATACGTTGGAAACAACAGATACTCTAGGATCGCTATTTGCATTGAGGGCACATAACATCTCCAATGTGAAGGGATCACTACTATGATCGTCGATGACAATGAGATTCCAGTTTGGACTACTCTGTGACAAGACCGAGTCAACAGCCTCTCGAAAGAAAGTCACTTTGGGGTTTTTGCACGGCATCAATATGGTGACTAATAGACTGGCATCCATCTCGTGGCAACTTTCTTATTTATGAGTAGGAACACACAGCGATTGGGCTGCTGACCCTAATGAACATCAAGATGTTTCACGAATGCATCTGGAGTACTTCATTACTTTAGATAA
This sequence comes from Pirellulales bacterium, assembly GCA_039831735.1. Taxonomy (GTDB): domain Bacteria; phylum Planctomycetota; class Planctomycetia; order Pirellulales; family UBA1268; genus CACORA01. The sequence goes on along the minus strand of JBDOMS010000418.1, from coordinate 3,220 downwards.
CACAATGGACGCATACGTACTGGCTCACTTGAATCTTCTATCATAGTCAGTTTGAAATCGGATTGCGTATACTTGTCGCAAAGTCTCGCAGAAAAATCATCGCGTTCGCATGTATCACATTCTCATGATAGATGTTCTTCATAACTGCGTCCCGATATTCGTCGACCAAATAGCAAAGGCATTCAGGCAGAGGCATATTTTCCTGAGCTAAGCCCCGGCCTATCGCAGATATCGTGAGTGGATAACAGGGCGATTGATTCTTTACAGAACGGTAAATTAATTCGCATTGCAGTATTTTCCAAAAGATTCTTGCAAATTGCAGGATTTTTCCATTTGGCGCACTGTTCCTCTCAAGTGTATACGAGAGGGACTCAGTGCGTTCCAAAAAATAGTCTGCAATAGCTTGACTCCATGGTGCACCTGTCGTCCCGTCAAACCGAATTCCATCCAGCTTCGATTGACTTTGACCCAATAGGGAAAATATTTCAGGATTTAGATCTGCCGAAAGAATGGTTCGCCAACCCTGATTGTAATCGGCATCTATCTGGAAGGCCGAGTTTGGTGTGAGCAGATAAATATGTATACGGTCGACGAGATCGGCATCACCTCTTACATGCAAGGCATACAAATCTACCAATTCAGAGTCTGATGGAATCTGCATTGGATCTACCTCTAGCATCAACAGCAGTTCATCTATTTCAAAATAACACCCGCATGCCAAATGGGCACCAAGATAAGAGTCTCTCCAATTATTTTTTGCATGTTGAATTAGCCGTATGATGTGGGCTTGCTCTCTATCGCCATACATCAATTCGTCTAACGCCCCTTCGACCACAAGAGGCATTGCATGAGGTGAAGATACGTACGGGTGCTGCTTGAATTGTTCATGAAATCGATTCATGTAATTCACAAAATTATTTTTAGTTTTGTCCACAATGGTGGGATCACTCTGCAGAAATCGATACTTAGCAATGCGTTTATAGTACTGCACCAATTGTATTTCTGTAGGACTCATGTGTGGGAGAGCTAATTCTAATGCCTCGCTTCTACGAAAAGTAAGAACCCCATGATTCAAGGCTAAATCGGCCTTTATGATTTCACAAATGACTTTGTAACAGATGCTATTTTGAAGTACGGTGTCCTGCTTATTGCCGCTGGTTTGGAGAAATGGTAACGCGAGCATCGTCCACCATATTTTAAACTCGTTGTAGAGGCCCCCATAAAGGTCTTCCACAGGGAGGTCGGCGAAATGGGTCAGGTAGTCTTTTCCGTAAAGCAGTTTCCAGGTGGCTTTTCCTTCTAATAGACGAAACCGCTTTCGCGGATTTTTGTACCGAAGCTGTAACGCTGCTTCGTCAGTGATGTCTAACTGATCATCTAATACGAACACAAATCGTGCCAGACGACGGTAAGTCTGGTTGATTGCATCAAGAGCCCCCTGATCCAATCTTTCGACGATTACACCAAGATCGATATCGCTCACTCCAGGAACCCACTCTCCCTTGGCGTAACCACGTTGCAAATAGATTGCCTTAACATTTTTGTGCCTGCGCAGGAGCAGTACTGCTGTTTTCGTTATGGCCCAATAGATCCCACGATACAATTCTAAGAATGGTGTGAACGAAGTTCGCACAACCATATTTCGCAACACTGGCTTGATGAACCCTGCAATCATGTGACCATATCTCAACCGCTGCAATTAATTTATCCTGCACCATTAGACTTGCTTACAACTGTATTCGCATGTCCGAATCTTTCGGTCTCTAAAAAACAGAGGATTTCCTCGGTGTTTTTGAGTGGGTCTCGCCCCAGCTCTAAGGTGAAAATGCGTGATTGACGAAGCAGCGTGTGCGCACGTCGAACACGCGACCAACATATACCAGTCATCCTCCACAAGTCCAATACGGACGATCGAAGTAAAAACTCCAGTCCTTGATACAACCCAATACCAACAATCATGTGTCGTAGGAGTCCCTTGAAACCTGCGAAGTAGCCCACCTCCTGAATACGACACTTGCCGTTTAGCAAGCGGTCGCCGATGAAAAGGAATCGTGGTAGAGTTGGGCCCTTGGATATCGAGTCACCAAAAGCTTTCAGTGAAATTAGATATTTGGGTTCGAATTCCATTCGTTCAAAGTAGGTGATATGTTCTTGAGGAATACTTTCGGGGGGGTGGCCAAGCACGCCAAATCGAAGAGGAAACGGCAGAACTTCGCCCTCAGCATTAATCAATGGACTGTCCTCAGAAATTAATCGATAAGGTGTGTCTTGTTGTAGAATTTGAAGCGCAAGGGTGGTTTTGCCGCAACCTGAAGGCATCATGAATAATGCTGCCTCCCCTTCTGATTGGACAGCCAAAGCGTGAACACGGTGCATTCGGTGCTTCTCCAACCCCTCACTTACACGAGAAAGAATAGATAAATAGATAATCTCGTGAAGTAGATTCAACCCTTCGCAATATATTTCAAGCGAATTACCTTTACGGTCATAGATGCTGAGTGCTTTGCCAAAATAGTCGATGTAAGTGGTGTCGTCTTTACTGAAACAAATGTTTCGCGGCGTATATACGGTTGCTTTCAGTGGCGGTAAATTTGCGTAGTCCACTGGTCGGCGCAACGCTAGGATGTCTAAGTAGGCTGTGGCCTGTAAATCCTGGTTGTCATTAACAAAATAACTGAAATCGCTTTCGACACGCTGAAGAATTTCCTGATCCTCAGATCGAATGCGTACCAATATATTGTAGAACAGTAAATCCAGTTGTAGGTTATTCAAAATGGTCTCAACTTGGGGCTATTGTTTCAAAGGTATTGTAAGGCAAGAAATCGTACGCTGGTCATGTGAGCATCATAGGGAAACTACATGCGGATCATTCGGTGTTACCAGATTACGTGGCTTTGGAACACCGATTCTTCGCACGGTCTATCAGTGCTAAAAATGTATTTTTCCAAAAATAAAGCAGTACACCTGTTGTAAACGAAGTAGCACTATAGAGATAGTAGGTGAAATGTAAAAGCACCACGAGTACAGCAAACAAAAAACGCTTCTCTTGCGCAAAAAAAACGATAGAGCTTATGGTTAATCAGAACAATGGTTAAACCACTAGTGTCCCAACGTTTTCACGTTGATAGCTGTTAAGTTGTTTTCATTTAGCACTTTACGAGAAAAGGTGACCTGTATCGATTTGAAATTGCTTTTTGCGATAATTCCTGATTTCCCAGAT
>JBDOMS010000029.1:0-1605 GCA_039831735.1 Pirellulales bacterium | reverse complement strand
AAATAGCGATGAAGAACAGGGGGAATTGGAAGACCCACGCAAAGATTTAGTGCGCCAGTTACTGGACTACAAAAAATTTCGTGATGCGGCCAGTCTTCTAGAGGAACAAAGTCGGGAATGGCAACAGAAGTTCACCCGTCAGTCAGTCGACTTGCCGCCCCGTATTCGCGATTATGCTTCTGAACCAATTCATGAGGTTGAACTATGGGATCTGGTAAGTGCCTTCAGCCGTATTTTACGAGATACTGCCGCACAGAAACCTTCGAATATCGTCTACGACGATACCCCTATTCATGTTTATATGGAACAAATACATGGAGCCATGAAAAAACACGGGCGACTGAAACTGTCTGATTTATTTCGTGCTGACATGCATAAATCACAAATGATCGGCATCTTTCTGTCTGTGCTGGAATTAATCCGGAACTATGGTGTTCAATGTAATCAGGATGAACTATTTGGTGAGATGTGGCTACTACCAAGCAAGAACTTGAGCAACGATCTCGATTTCAAGCCGGTAGACGCGTATGAGCACTCACAACCCGATGCCACATCAGATCAGTAGTATCATTGCATTGGTGACATTTTCTTGCAGGTTTCTCCTGCTATTGTTTTGTTTCGGACAATAGACAATTGCTTGGACATCCCCTTGTTTAGCGAGAGCTTGCCACTCTACACTGTGCGGAACAGATTCACCAATCAAGGACTCATCGGGCGATGATTGACAACCTTCCCGTTAAAACACTCAAACATAACAACCTGACAATTGAGGGCTATTCGCGTGCTGCCGTTCAAACATACTGGCGTTTTCCAGAATTGAAAATCGGGTTTGACCTAGGTGCACAACCCTGGTCTTTTATGGGCACCCCAACCTGGTTTGTCACTCACGGCCATCTCGATCATATTGCGGCACTTCCTGTCTACATAGCACGACGACGGATGATGAAGATGGAGCCCCCAACCATCTATCTTCCGCAGGTTGCTATCGATCCTGTTCGAACAATTCTCCAACAGTATACGCGTCTGGATCGCGGTAGATTGCCATGTACACTATTGCCGATTGCAGCAGGGGATGAAGTCACCTTATCACGAGAACACGTGGTCACTGCACTCGCCACTGAGCATTCGGTACCATCTCTCGGTTTTATTGTCTGGGAACGCAGAAAAAAACTAAAAGCTGAATATGAGTCTCTTAATGAAGAAGATATTCGAAATCTTCGAATGTCAGGAAAAGAGGTGTCCAGTGAAATGCGACTACCTCGCCTTGCTTATCTCGGCGACAGTACTCCGGAAGGGCTGGATGCATGTCCTGCAATGTATGATGCCGACATATTGATTACGGAAATGACTTTTGTGTCACCCAATCACCGGCCGAAGAAAATACACAAATTTGGGCACCTCCATCTGGACGATATTGTCGAGCGTCGCGAACGCTTTAAGAATCAACTGGTAATTGCATCGCATTTCAGCACGCGATATCATGCCAACACCATCCGGAATTTGGTGGAAAAGCAACTTCCTGACATGCTAGATGGACGTCTACATCTTTGGCTTTAAAGGGCCTTTTTCATCGAAGACGCCGAATCATCAACGCCTTTTCTGATG
>JBDOMS010000444.1:0-6574 GCA_039831735.1 Pirellulales bacterium | reverse complement strand
AGTATCACTTCGATGGGTTGCATAGTGCATCTCTGCGGGCACGCTCCACGACTCAGGGTCTCCGTGGATGTCCTGTCGCCAGTTGTGAAACATCTTTCCAATATTCTGTGTATACCAACCATGCTGTTTAAAGAGCTGTGGAAGCGTCACAATATCGGGATAGAGGGCCCGGAAATGTGTTGGAAGATCCCAGATCTGCAACCTGTCTAAACGGCGTCCCGTCAATAACGAGGCCCGCGATGGATTACAGACGGCCTGCTGGCACTGTGCTAAGTCAAATACGATGCCTCGTTTTGCAAGACGATCAATGTTTGGCGTGTGAACAAACGTGTGACCATAGCACCCAAGGTCACACCGGAGATCATCAGCAGCAATAAAAAGTATATTTGGCGCCGACGAACACGTCCTCACGATATACGTACACAGCACAACAACGATCAGTACAAACACCCTTGCTGTCTTCATCACAACACCTTTCACAACTAAAAGCTGCTCCCACCGCAGCCTATCCTTTGTTCTGAGCGTTCTTATTTCGTTCCATAGCTTCCCGTTTTACCTCAGTATCAAGAGCCTGAAGACGGCGGGGCCATTGAAATCGTTTTGCCTTGTCGTAGTTGTAACCATTCATATGTGCTTGAATAACACGATCTCTGGGCTTCACGTATTCGAGCTCCGTTTCCCCAAAAATAGTACTGAGTATCTGAGCAAGCGCAGGATCATATTCCTTGAGTTCATTGCGCGTGTTCACATGATTATGATCATGATCATTTTCTCGGTTATTGTTGAACCAGCTTTGTACACCCTCAGCAAAATACTCAGTATGCGACGTACTGGCATACTTACCTGCCCATAACCCTGCTGACAACGCAGCCCTCCATGTTCTCCTCAGACGATCATCAAAACTGGGGTCCAATCGGTTAAGGCCACGCAAGTGAAGTTGATGAGCAAACTCATGAATGAGGATATTTTCTGTCGAATATGGATCACCATCGAAACAGAGTAGGTTCTCTTCCCCACAGCTTGCAACGGGTTGGTTCTCATCTCCCCCAAGGCCTCGGGCACGGCGATCCCACCAGTCAGACGATTTCCGGCCTTCATCAACAATGGACCTGTGTTCCGGTACGTCAGTTGTGAACTCATCGGCAGCCATCACCGTAAGGCGTGATCCTCCATCGACTAACGCACGATGAATATCAGGACGCTTTGCGAGCATCATTGAAATGAGATAGGCTGCTTCACGAAGGGCATAGTCATCTACTTTGTCAGAAGAACAAATAAGATATCCATCCAGGTTGAGCATCTTCTTGTAAAAGCCATTGAGTTCCAACGCATCAGGGATCTCCGTAATTGTACGATACGATGGCTGCGTGCGTCCTTCTTGCACTGGAATCAGTATATTTGAGATATCGATGATGTGACTTGTTTCTTCTACAACGAAATGTCCGATAGCTTGATCGTGCGGATCACAAACAAGAAACGCATGCCCCGCGAAAGATTGAAGCGGGATCATTGCCCCCGCCTGAATGGCATACGTCTGACCTCGATTGCCTGCCGAATCAATCCAATAGACAGTTACTGGAAATGAGCGGTTATTTCGTATATGCACAGCATGTTTGGACCCTCCATCCACCGAAGGAGGGCATACTGATTGCTCACGGAAAACCCACTCGGGGGAGGATAGTCCATTGGTATATCGTCTTGCTAACACTCTTGGCGCAAAACGTTCTGGTAGATAGTCGCGATGTGTTTCCAGCAGAGTTTGATATGCAGGTTGCGCAGCAACATTTGACCATTCAAAAGGATCTTCCGCAATACAATACAATTCTTCATCACCGTTGCCGTATCGGATATACCGATGATCTTCCGAACTGATAGCAATACTCTTTCCATCAGCCAGGAATGTTCGACTTACGTAAGGCCAATCACACTTATTATCCTCAAGAAGCGGCAGAAGACTTGGTCCTGAATGCGCGCTGTTCTCTGGAAGACCTGCAAGGTCAATGAGTGTTGGAAACAGTGAAACAAGATTCACTGGCTTTGTACAGACCGAGCCAGGGGTCGTACCCTCTGGTAGTGCCGCAGTGCCCCTTGGTACGCGTATCATCAGTGGAACACGTGTTGACAACCGCCATGGAGTATATTTTTGCCAATGCTGCTTTTCTCCAAGATGCCATCCGTGGTCTGACCATAACATGACAATCGTTGAGTCACGATGTGGTCCATTATCAAGAGCATCGAGGACACGCCCTACATTCTTATCTGCAAAAGCAATTGATGCTAAATATCCTTGAATACCTTTACGCCACTGCTGGTGCTTTTGGATATGCTTGAGATACCGATTCGGGCCACGACTCTTGCCTGCTGGTGGCAGATCATCAAGATCATCCACTCGATACCCAGGTGGAAGTTTGACTTCTTCGAGCGGAAACATTTCAAAGTATTCTTTGGGATTGAACCACGGCTCATGTGGTCGGTATATGCCACATGCGAGAAAGAATGGTTTCTTGTGTGAACGTGATAATTGTTCACACACATAATCTGCAACCTTGACGTCACCACCAAATTCTTCATCCGTTACGTCAAAAGCATGCCAGTCTGTCTCAGAATACTGCCATGGCCCCCCAACTGGTAAAGACTTCGGCCGTTTGCCCCACGGTACGTGCGGTGGAAACGGATTCTCTTGTTGTTTTGTTGGATAATATGCATCCCACGATGGGGCATCAATAAAATAATGAAGGATTTTTCCAGAGCCAGCCGACCAGTAACCATGTCGTGAAAAATATGCTGAAAGAAGCTCGGTCGAGGGAAGCAACTCTCGCATCTTTTGGCGGTTGTCGTAGAGGCCAGATATGTGAGGTGACAAACCGGTCATGACAGCGGTCCGTGAAGCGTTGCATGATGGAGCGGCACAATGCGCATTTGTGAAAAGAAGACCAGATTCAGCCAAGCGATCCATATTGGGTGTCATGGCCTGCGTGTTTCCTCCCATGCAGCCAATCCAATCATTCAGATCGTCGACTGCGATGAACAAGATATTCGGCCGCTTGGGCGGCGAAGCATAACCAGTGACAAATGGTACGAGTCCACACAATACAAACAGACCAAATACACGAAACAAGCTACTCACAATACTCCCCCATCTCATGGCTGGCATATTTGTGTATCCACTAATAGCACCCTATCACAAAGTCTTCCTAAAAGCCTCTCAATACGCGCCTTCCCTCGACGATCACCATGCACTTGAGTATATGGTATTTGGCTGTGAAACACTGCATCGTTCAACACAAATATACATTTGGTTTCCTCAGACGACATATCTCCATGAAAACTCAACTCTTTTTTTATCTCTGTTTGGTCTTCTCCTGCTGGGCGTGTATCACACAAGCAAATCAAACATCGTCAGGGGAGAAACAGAACAATTCAGCTGCATCTGAAACACAGACTCCTCAGAAAAGAAAAGTACGTGAACAGCCGGCCTTTCATTGGTCAAATCCTCCAAAAGAAGTATCTACGTGCCTCAAACATCTCACGTTCCTCAGTCCCTCGATGAACATTAACGTCGGATACAATATTCTTCTCCCTCCTCAATACTCCAGTACACGTGGGCCATTTCCAGTGGTCTACTATCTTCATGGAGGTCGACCAGGCAACGAACACAAAAGCGCACGTCTTGCTCCACTAATCTTTCAATGGATGAAAGAAGGGAAGGCACCCCCAATCATCTATGTATTTATTAACGGTGGTCCAGTCAGTCACTACAACATGCCTGACAGGAAAGACGCCATGGGAGAAGACATTTTTATCAAGGAACTCATTCCACACATTGATACGACGTATCGCACAATTGCATCAAGAGACGGTCGTGGCATCGAAGGGTTTTCACAGGGCGGCCGCGGAACAACGCGAATTATGTTTAGACACCCGGATCTTTTTTGTTCGGCAGCCCCCGGTGGGTCCGGCTACGCTACTGAAAAACGTATATCAGAACAGAATGGTCGTGAGAACGATTCGCTTGTCTTTCAGGCAGGTGATAACACATGGGACTTAGCAGAAACATATGCGTCCAGGAAAAGACGACCCGGCCTCAGTATTATGATTCATGTTGGCACAAAGGATTTCAATCATGATGGAAACCTTGCCTACATGGAGCACCTTCGTTTGCTGGATATCCCATTTGAAAAACTTATCGTCGAAGGCATACCTCATAGTGCATTGAGGCTATATGAACGTGAGGGGATGACGCTTGCTCAATTTCATGGAAAAAACTTTTCGCGAAACAACTAATACCGACTGTATCGTTTCACTTAAGATCCTCGATACACGTTTTGTCATTCCCATGAGTTCACTGCGACACTGTCGCCATCTGCTGAATGATAAAGTTCACCACTGCTGTAGGATCTTCTAAGCCATGAGGGTGATGTCCTTTATCTTTGTCTTTGATGACATTAATCGTACCGCCCATCTTTTTATAGCGATCTTCAACAAGGAGAGCATTTTCCAATGGCGGAACAACGTGGTCTTGTTCGCCGATAACATGAATCATTGCAATGTTGTGGTTGACAAGCGGCATGAGTGAATCAACTGGATTCCCTCGATAACGCATTGCTTCTGATTCATTCTTAAAGCCATAGAGTTTTATGCACGACAGCCAGTCGCGAGGACTTCCTTTTCCGTTCCCTTTGCCGCCGGGCCAGCTTTTAAAGTCACACACAGGATTGTCACCGTAGATCACTCTGACAGATTCGGGGTATTCATATGCATATCGCAACGCATACAGACCACCACGGCTAATTCCGATAAGGGCAGCCTTTGGAGCAAGACCTCGTTTCAGAAGGGCTTTCTGAAATGCAGCAAGTTGTTCGATCGCTTCAGGGCAGCCAAAGGTATTGCCAACATTCAGATACACATGATGAAAACCCGCTTCCAGCAACTGTGGTGCGCAACAACGCTGCGTAAAAGCGTCCGGAAACATCATGCACCAAGACCATGGGCGATTTGGCAACGAGGTTTTAGGACAAACAACCCAGGCTTGTTGGCCATGAAATGAAAACGTGTGACGCTCATATCCATGCCAGGTATCAATCACTTCTTCTGGGAATGAGAGCGACGCTGACATGTCAACTTTGGGAGCAACCTCAACGGGTTCAACCGTACGTGTGAGAGACGAATGATCAGCGGCATTAAGACCATACCCAACCCATGAACCAAACGTAGAGAGGATAATGGTAACAAGGGCTACTTTGATGTCACTCGTTTGATTCGCCATTCGCATCACATTCACCTTCCTCATACGTTGCATTGAGACATTGAGAAATACGTGCAGCGTCGTACACGCAGCCAGCCCACGTACCACCGCTCGCCTGCTGCAGGATCGACCAAAGCCTCGTATCTTCTGGGAGACGTGAATCTGGAGCAAGGTCTGATCGCATCTTACGATTGGCTAATACATCAGCTGCTTCCTCTGGAGCAAATACCTTTGAGAGATGACCAACAAGATCCACACTTCCATGAGAGTGTTGTGTATCAATTACGATTCGTATGACGTCTCCATCAATGACTTTTCCAAGCGGTCCACCTGCAAGAGCTTCAGGACCGACATGTCCGATGCACGCACCAGTTGACACTCCTGAAAACCTCGCATCGGTAATGAGGGCAACATGACTTCTGAAGTCAAGCTGTTTGAGCGCTCCAGTCACTTGATAAGTTTCTTCCATTCCTGTGCCCATCGGCCCAATCCCAGCCAAAACAACAACGTCTCCCTGATGAATGCCACCTGCCTTAATGCACTGCATGGCCGATGCTTCACTTGTAAAAACACGTGCTGGGCCAGTGTGTTCATAGATTCCATGTGCATCGATTCTATCCGTACTGATCGCAGCAGCTTTTACAACAGCCCCCTCAGGCGCAAGCGTCCCTCGTAAGAAAGCCGTTGTCCCACACATTCCTCGCTTCTTTGCCTGCTCAGGAGTCATAATAACCTCCTCAGCGTCAACGCTATCACGTGCCCAAAGGATTTTGCGAAACTGTTGCCGACGATGACTTGTTCTCCATACATCGAGCTGTTCGGCAAGCGTTACTCCTAACACCGTTGTAACTGATGTATCAAGAAGACCAAGTTCTTCAAGGTGGATCATGACTTCAGGAACACCCCCTGCCAGAAAAACCCGTACTGTTGGATGATGAATCGGCCCATTCGGTAAAACGCTTACCAAACGTGGCGTCTGCCGATTCACATGGATCCAATCGTCAATTGTTGGACAGGTCAGACCAGCCGCATGAGCAATAGCCGGAATATGAAGAAGCAGATTCGTTGAACCTCCAAAGGCTGCATGAACGACCATCGCATTTCGAAGACTTGCTGCAGTCACAATATCTCGAGTCGTTAAGCCTTGTCTCCCAAGCCCAACAAGTGTCCTCGCTGATCGAACAGCAACGTCTCTCCAGACAGACTGACCGCTCGGTGCTAATGCGGCGTGAGGAACTGTTAATCCGATCGCTTCAGCAACCACCTGAGCGGTAGCCGCCGTTCCAAGAAACTGACAGCCTCCACCAGGAGATGCACAGGCACGACAGC
>JBDOMS010000506.1:0-1608 GCA_039831735.1 Pirellulales bacterium | reverse complement strand
CCCAATTGTTTTTTCATTCGGGTTGAGATAACCAAAGTGGGTGTAATTACGAAAAGAATACTGCCCAGTCATAATCTGCACACGACTCGGTGTGCAGATCGGCGTTGAATAGCAATGGGCAAAACGAATCCCACGTGCTGCCAAGGCATCTATATGTGGCGTCTTATAGTCTTCAGCCCCATAACAGCTAAATGCCTCCCAGCTCACATCATCTGCCATAATAAGCACGATATTTGGCTTATCGACTGCCGCTACTTTTTCCACGGCGTCTGCTCTCATACTCAGAAGCATTGTGACACAGATAACAAAACAAGTAAGAAGCAGACGAAACATAGCAGCACCCTTTTCAACTCATCGGCATGAACCCATGGAAAGACTCTCACTGAAAAGACACTACCAAATCACCCTTGTCAATGAGTTGACCCGTATCGCAAGATTCTTCATGGGTATTGCTCGTCTCAGAATTTTCAGAGATAGAAGATACATGTGCACTTCTGCTGGTGAATCTACCGCCCAAAACGCATGCAAAGAAATCCTCAGGTACTGCTGTAAACATAGCTCAAACAAAAAAGGGCTTTCGCAAGAACCGGCCTTTTCCTTTATGATGAAATCATCCTCGAACTCAAACCTGATTTCCCAAGCCACTCATGCTGTCGGCCATCACACTACACATCCACAATTTGCTCCAGAATTTTCGTCAGATCATCCTGGCGACTTTTATTGTGAGTTCATTCACCATTGCTGAGGCCAATGGACCGGATCGCCTTATCGATCACTTTCCTGAGGCTGCTTCATCTGGCTGCATGGCATGTCATCAGGAGGTCGAGCCGATACGGGAGATCGGGTCTGAAATGCTCAACCAGATCATGGCAAAAGGTAAAGCCATGGGTGATCCCGCTGGCTGTGTCGTGTGTCACAACGGTGATCCAAATGAGACACAAGACGCAGCAATCGCCCACGGCGGCGACAATTTCTATCCAGACCCTGGCAGCCCATGGGTCAATGAAAACACCTGCGGAACCTGCCATGAGGATCAAGTGAAAGTTCAATGGCAGAGCCTCATGATGACAGAGGCTGGAAAAATACAGGGAACATGCTGGTCCTTTGGTGCACTCACTGGCTATGAACATAAATACGCCAACTACGCAGTCAAAAACCCAACCGACCGTTCAACCCGCTTAGGTACTGAAGCTTACAAGGAATACATGGATGCACTCGCCGAACTTGAACCCAATGTCTTTGTGAATGAGCATGAACCACTTCCGGATGCTCTCGGCTTTGATGAACTGGACAAACTGAACGACGACCCGTCGCTCGCAGCATTCACGTATATCCGTCAAGAGTGCAACCGCTGTCACCACGGTGTAAAAGGTCGCTCGTCCCGCGGTGACTTCCGTGGCATGGGATGCTCAAGTTGTCATATCCCTTACGGCAACGAAGGACTCTATGAGGGTGCTGACCTCAGCATTTCAAAGACAGAAACAGGCCATCCTCTCACGCATCAAATTCAAGGAACTCGCGACGCTGACGTTACGATCCACGATGTCACCTATCATGGTCTCGCCGTTGAAACCTGCACCACATGCCACAACCGTGGCAAACGAATTC
>JBDOMS010000526.1:0-1608 GCA_039831735.1 Pirellulales bacterium | reverse complement strand
CCATACATTTCCAGGGTTTTTTCCTTCTGCGTGAAAGCGTGTTTTTTTGTACGTGCCATTTTTGACAGAAGGAACGTTTTCACAGCGTTTGCGATGCTCAAGTTCAACCATTTGCGGAACTCGAATGTCATCAAGATTGAAGCAACGCGGCTTGCCCTTTGTGAAGTAACATATGAGATCGTAATTGTTTGTGTAGTTAAGTCTACCTTGTGCAAGCCTGCTTGGTTGGTACCAAACTATCTTTGATTTGAGTTGGAGGTGTTTTCTGTAATCAATAAAGTCTATGCAGTCACTTTTTCCAAATAGATAGAGAGATCCTCCATCAACCAGTAGTTCAGAAAAGAGTTGTATGAGTCGGAGATTATATTCTTGAATATTACCAACTTTATCCCAGGAGTGATTAGTTACGCCATACGGCCCATCGCAAATAATCAAGTCAATGGAATTCGGTGACAGTTTTTTACAAAATTCCAAAGCATCGTGTTGGTGAATTCGGTTCTTCAGATGTTGCATGAGATAATGGTCTGATACATCATTCCTAAGCGACTGATAATAGATCTTCACTGTAAACGATCTTAACGCTTGTATTCTAACGGTGAGGATGGATTGACGAAAAACGACTCTGCTAGGGTGTACATTGTCATTGGGAGGGAGCGTTTTTTGGAGGCTTGACAGCTTGATTCAGAATATCGAGATAGGTTCATTACACAAAAACCTTGTGAGGAAATATGTTTCAGTCATGTTGAGGTGAAACGGAGTAACGTACACAGGGAGCCTGCCAAAGTTTCTAAATCTCATGGTCACCGTGGGCATAAATGATCAAACATAGGCAAACAAAGACATAGGCAAACGTCGGTTGATCTACAATGATCGCTCGCTGAACAATCAGGAATGTCTGAGACACCCTCGCAATGTTGTTCCGAGTGCGAGAGTGAAGAGTCCTGGTGAACATCATCTCTCTATGATGTGTCAGTTTCTTGTTTCGGTGATACCACCATCTGCTTCACAGTTATACCGGTGAAGCACTTGATGCTTTTGGACTGGTTCCAACGCCTTCACACCCTACCACCGTGCCTCGAGGCCGGTCGTCACGCCGTGTACGAGCAGGCTCTCGCTGATATTGATTTGGTAGGTTGCTGGTGGGAATCCTGCGAGTGACAGATTTTCGGCTGGAAGGGCAAGCCCTGTTCCCCAGAAGAGGACATAGCCAGTTCTCCACGACAACCATCGCGTAATGGCAATATCGCCATACATACCTACTTCACCAAAGAACGAAACCTGATCTCCGTACACGGTGCCTTGTCCATAATTAGTCAAGGCGTCTGATCCACTTGCTCGCTGATACGCATGGTTTCCAAAGATTCCTGCCTTTGCAACGCCATTGAGACGAAAGCGACCACCAGCATTCCAGAACAAGAGATCAGCTCCAAACTGTCCACCATACAGGTCGTTCCCTGTTTGCTCATTGATGCTAAAAGGAGATGAACTTTGACCACTCAGTCCATCGATTTGGGCAGTTTGATTCCATTCCACCCATCGAAAACCAATGAGCCACGTCAATGCATCGGTGTTTCTCCAACGATAATTGAGTTCTGCACTCTTGAATAA
>JBDOMS010000657.1:794-1615 GCA_039831735.1 Pirellulales bacterium | reverse complement strand
CTAATATTGCGTGGTGTCCAACAGACGTCGGCCCAATAAATCCATCGACTGTATGTCGTTGGTAAACAACCGGATGTTCATCTTGGAGAAAGATCTCCTTCGTCACTCTCCCTTTTCGAACGTGTGTTTCAAGTGCTAATTCCAGTCTCGAGAGACCAGACTCAGAACAGCTACTGTCGACAAAAGACCACAGCCCTGTTGCCGTTTCACCATGAACTGGGTGCTTTTCATCGTTAAATGAAACTGTATTGCCACCAAACGGCATGCAGAAAAAATCGCCACGTAGGGGTATAAGTACATCTGCCGGCATTGCCTCGTGTTCTTCGTCTTGCCAGGGACTTATGTAATACGGTGTTACCTGCTGCCCACCACTACCTCCAAATGTAACGGGTGCCATATGCCCACCACGCTCTGTTATAGCGACGGAAACTTGTTCATTTGCCAGAATAAAACTTGGCTGGTTATGAATCACCTGTTCTTTCATCATTTCACAAATCCTACGCTGAAGTAAACTCTGTTGCAGTTGAGTTCCATGGCTTCACCCGAGCACCTTACAAGACTGCCATATTATGACATGTTCATCATTGAATCACATCCTGTTGATCAGCGGTTTGGTGATTTCCTGCTGCAGCACAGCCGGAGGTCAAAACAGTGGTCTCGAACAGCAGGGACAAGCCTGGGTAGATCTGACTCACTCCTTTGACAAGGACACACTTTACTGGCCCACTGAACCTGGTTTTATGTTTGAGCGTGGGTCAAATGGGCCAACGAAGCGTGGCTACTATTACGCCGCCAACCGGTTTTCTACGGCAGAGCATGGA
>JBDOMS010000657.1:0-784 GCA_039831735.1 Pirellulales bacterium | reverse complement strand
ATGACAGGGAAAACCGTTGATACGATTCCACTTGGCCGGCTCACGGGCGAAGCCGCGGTCATTGATATCTCTGATTTGTGTGAAAAAAACCCTCTGTATCAAATAAATATTGATGACCTTATTGAATGGGAAAACAGGAACCGTCGAACGCTTCGTAATTGCATTGTCTTACTGAGAACCGGATGGGGGTCCCGCTGGCCGGATGCAAAAACCTATCTTGGCACTACAGAAAAAGGCTCTGCTGCACTGAAGAAACTCCGATTCCCAGGTCTTTCCCATTATGCAGCAGAGTGGCTGGTCAAGCATCGTCATGTGAAGGCAGTAGGCATCGATACTGCCAGTATCGACTATGGGCAATCCACATATTTCGAAGCCCATGTGACGTTGTGTAGAGCACAAACACCTATCTTTGAGAATGTCGCTAATCTCGCCACTCTGCCTGAAGTAGGATGCGAAGTCATTGCACTCCCAATGAAGATCACAGGAGGCAGTGGGGGCCCCTTACGTATCATTGCGCGGCCCCCGCCGCAAATTTCTAAGCAAAAACACTAAAAAAGTTTTGAACGCCCACCTGATACTTTCACCTTGAGCGTCGTGGTCTCGGCTGTTAATGCATTCCCTGGACTATGAATTTCCATTTTGAAATGTTCTTCAGCTTCGCCCAAGATATCACTTCTTAGAAATTCTGATGCCTCATCGAGAAACATACCCTGTTCATTAAAAAATTCAGCCTCAACAGTAACACCCGACCAATCACGTTTGCCAAGATTTTTGATGAGTCCAG
>JBDOMS010000021.1:0-6653 GCA_039831735.1 Pirellulales bacterium | reverse complement strand
CATCAATGACAGGGATAATTCTTTCTACATGTGCCCGGGATGCCACTTCAGGCACAACCCCTTTCCATCGCGCATGAAGTCTTTCCTGACTCGCTACCACACTCGACAAAACCTTTCGATTTTGGCCAATGACTGCAGCGGCGGTTTCATCACAGGTTGACTCAATAGCCAGTAATGGCATGTGGCCCTCCCTGATTATTCAAGACACGTCGGTTCCATGTGTCGCACTCAGTTACTACAAGCACTTTTATGACCTGTCGGTGTCGCTTCATTATCAGCCCACACTAGACACCACGCTAGAATGATGAAAAAGATTCAAACTCATCATACGGACGATGCTCAAGATTGACGAATCGAGTGTAATCATGCTGCCAGAGAAGCTTTACATCACCAATCGGTCCGTTGCGCTGTTTCGCAATAATGATCTCAGCTTGCCCCTTGACCCGTTCACGATCTTCATCCGTCGACTGATAGTACTCTTCCCGATGCACAAACATCACAAGATCAGCATCTTGTTCGATTGCACCAGATTCTCGTAGGTGATTGAGGCGAGGGCGATTATCACGCGAGACTTCGGCCTGACGATTCAACTGGGCGAGGCACAGAACAGGAATATCCAATTCGCGACTCATCGTCTTAAGCCGACGGGCTATTTTTGCCACCTGCTCCTGTCGAGGGTCACGAGGATTGTCGGGTTCGACTAATTGCAAATAGTCGATCACCACCAACGATAAACCGTGCTTTCGCTTGAGTCGTCGCGCCACGGCAGCAATCTCTGTCAGGGTTCGACTTGGTGTGTCATCAATATAGAGCGGTGCCTCGCTGATTTCTGCAGATTTTTGAACGAGCCGACGGCGATCTTCTTGGGATATCGTCCCATTTCGAAGCCTATGGCCATTCACCTGAGCCGATGAACAAAGCAACCGATCGGCAAGTTCAAGGCTTGCCATCTCGAGACTCACAAAAAGGACCGGTTGCTTGATAGTGATTGACACATGCTCAGCAATATTCATGGCAAATGCTGTCTTTCCCATACTTGGCCGAGCAGCAAGAATAATCAGTTCGGAATTATGAAGTCCTCCACAGAGCGTATCGAGATCTGTGAATCCTGTCTCAACGCCTCCCAACGCATGCTCATGTTTCATGCGAGCATCCATGCGCTCCATGACTTCACCAAGAACCTTTTCAATCGGCTTGGCTTCTGCAGAACTTCTATGCTCAAGAATGGAGAAGATCTTTGATTCAGCACGAGCCACCAATTCCCTTGGCTCATCAACCCCATCATAGGAGTCACGAAGAATGTCGGTGCTTGCATCAATCAAGGCACGCAACATCGCCTTGTCGCGAACAATCTGGCTGTAATGAGTAGCATGCGCGGCATGGGGCACAGACTGGACAATCTCAGCTAGTGATGGTGCCCCCCCTATCTGCTCAAGGTCACCTTTCGTCCGGAGCCGCTCTAAGACAATGGTGACATCAATACGCTTACCAGAGTCATGCAGTTCGAGGAGATGTCGGAAGAGAAGCTGATGGGCTTCATCAGCAAAATCGTCTGCTTTGACCAATAAGGCAACGTCATCACAGACATCTGGCTTGATAAGAATACTTCCCAAGACAGCCCGTTCCGCATCGACATTCGAAGGACGCTCTCGATCGTCAAACAGCGTCGTTGCACTTCCATCACGAACACGGTCGCGAACGCGACGGGTTCCTTCCCGAGCCAATGATTCCTGAGGTGCGACCATTTCACTGGTTCCTCATGGGCGATGCATGTTCAGTTTTTTCCACCTTCACTTGATGGAACGACCCACACCTTCATTTCACCTTCAACTTCTGATGCGAGACGAATCTTCACAGTATAGAGCCCGACTTCTTTGAGTGGCCCCTGCAACACAATGCAGTCAGGCGAAACCATGAGATCTAACTGCTTGAGTGACCGAGCAATTTCGACGGCACCAACTGATCCATAAAGATGCCCCTCATCATTCGCATTGGCTTCAATCGTGACACTTGTCCTCACAAGTTCTGCCAACTGGTTCCGCAAACCTGCCATCCGCTCCTTCGCAATTTCGTCAAGTTTTGCTCGATGCTTTTCAACCATTCGCTTATGGTGATCCGTCGCAACGGTCGCAAGGCCCTGTGGAACAAGATAATTAAAGGCATATCCACGTTTCACTTCTACGACTTCGCCTTGTTTGCCAAGATGCTCAACGTTGTGAATGAGAAGAAGCTCAATCCCTCCTCGCTCGCCTTTCTTGAGATGATGTGAACGGCGTCGACGACTTTTTTTTGGAGTGGCAACTGACATAGCGTGAATTTCCTTATCGCAAAAACAGTGATTCAAAATGGAATATCGTCTTCGGCACCAGATGCACCACCAGACTCAGACGTATTGTATTGGGGAGGCTGCTCAAAATCTTGCCCTGCTCCTGGAGCCGCGACAGGCGGTTTCGAACGAGATCCATCCCCACCGCGAGACCCAAGCAATTGCATACGATCACAGACCACTCGGAGTTTTGAGTTTTTCTTGCCGTCTTTTTCCCACTGATCGAGTTTGAGCCGGCCCTCAATGAGAAGCGGAGACCCCTTGGAGACGTATTCCCCCGCCACTTCTGCAGTGCGTCCCCAGAGCGTAACATCAACAAATGTTGTTTCTTCGACCCACTCCCCTTGGGCATTCTTGCGACGATCATTTACAGCGAGGCCAATATCTGTCACGGCTGTACCGCTTGATATGTAACGGAGTTCTGGATCTCGAGTGACATTTCCAACAAGAATGACTTTATTGAAACTAGCCATAACCATTTCCCTTTCAAGCAAGCCCGCCAAAACACGAAACTGAACACACGTACATCTGCGTCAAGTGTATCGCTCACCGGGCGAACCCGCAACCAAATCTCTACACTACCTCTTACGTTGCCTCTGCAGCCTGAGTTTTCTGATTGCCATCACCGGCCAACGCGTGTTCAACAAGGGCGTCTGCAATCCTTGGCTCAACCTTCAACACTAACGAACGAAGAATTTCGTCGACGATCTGGCTTTTTCGGTCAAGGGTGGCAAGCCCATCGCCTTCCATATTGAAGTACGTAAGCCAATACGCCCCCTTTTTGTGCCCCTTGATAGGGTACGCAAGTTTGCGTTCGTCCCAAAGTCGGGCTGCAAGAATGGTTCCACCTGCCTCTGTGATGAGGTCCGTCACCAGTTTAGACGTTCCATCGGGATCTCGAGCATATTTAGTGGGATCAAGAATAAACATCCCCTCGTAAACGACCATAATTAGTTCATTCTCCTTCAAGTTTGTCCTTGTTCAACAATAGTCTTGCACATTTCATTCAATTAAAACGGTTCATAGCAGCATCAATTCCCAAGGCAACCCATTCTTCAACAGCGTCAGCAGCCTTTTCGACGACGCTCACGCAATCATCCTTCTCGTACGATGTAAATTTTCCCAACACAAAATCCGCTGTTTTCCATCCTGGGGTAACCGGACCAACTCCAATCCGTAACCGCGGGACATTGTTTGCACCAAGCCGTGCAAGCACGTTGGCAAGGCCATTTTGACCACCACCTGAGCCGCTTGCACGAATTCGTATTGTTCCAAGAGTGAGTTGAACGTCATCACAGATTACCAAAATGTTTTCATGAGGGATTTTGTAGAAGTCTCGTCCTGCCAAAACACTTGAACCACTGAGATTCATCCATGTGAGGGGCCAAAGCAGCATCGCGGAAGAATTCCGAAATGAAACCTGAGCAATCTCCCCTTGGAATCGCTGTCGACGTTGCGGCGATCCGGAGCGTTGTGCAAGGGAGCCCAGAACGTCAAAGCCGACGTTGTGACGCGTGCCCTCGTACACTTTTCCCGGGTTACCAAGCCCGACAATTAGTTTCACAGTGCATCATGAACAGGGATGATGGCGGTATCCTCTCGCCAAGTCATGCCTCCGTTTCTCCCTCTCCTTCCTCGCCCACTGGCCGACCAATCACTTCAGGTTCATCCGAAGAAGCCTCTCCAGTTGACTCTTCAACAACTTTACCACCAGAGACCGTGCACGTTGCAACAGGCTCGTCTCCATCAAGGAGTGGTTGTGCACCAGGAGGCAAATCAAGATCCTGAACCTTCACCATGCCACCCACCTCTAAACTCCCAAGATGGACATAAATTTTCTCTGGAATGCTATCTGGGGTGCACTCGATTTCAATCTCGTGAAGAATGAGATTGACCGTTCCACCGGCATGCTGCCCCGGCGCATCTCCTCGAGACTCAATCGGCACCTTCACATTGACTCGATCACTCTTACTCACACGAAGCAAATCCACATGGATTGGTTTGACACCATAGGTATCCCATTGCAAATCTCTGATCAAAGCACTTTCCTTCACTGCACCAGAGAGATCTACAACCCGACTACCGTGACGGATGACGGCCTCAAGAGCTTCTTGCTTTGTCACAAGATCCACACATTTTTCACCGTGTCCGTATAGGATTGCAGGAACAAACCCATCTCGGCGCAAGCGACGACATTCGCGCGTTCCCGTTCCTTTTCGTACCATTACTTCAAGAGAATCACTCATTACTACTCCTCATGCGAGCCTTTTATTCTGCCATGGCAGCAACGATTGGCAAGTCCGATGATTTCAGTGCGGGATTTCTGCTGCTGAAAACCTACGACACTAGACACCCACAGCCGACTCCAACTCGGAATGGGCATCGAGAAGGTGCTTATATCGCACATACACCTTTGCGAGTGTTTTCGCAGACTCTGGCCTGACTTCGAAACGCTGCAGGCTGTTTGAACGCTGACTTGCCAAGAACGCAGCCCATTCGCACTCTGGGTCCTGAATGGCTTCATCACGGAACTTGGCCATGAGTGCAGCACCCCAAGCCGTTCCCTCCTCGGCACCATCCAGAATAGTCACTGGCGTTGCAAAAGCATCGGCCACCAGTTGACCGAGCTCTGGAGTCTTCACAAGTCCACCGGAAAGAAGAATATCCGTTCTTGGATATCCTTGTTGGTCAAGATCCTCACTCCCTAAGCGAAGATTGAAAATAGTTGCAAGCAACATTGCTTTTACCGCATCACCCGGCTTCGCAGACACTTCATTCAATCCAATGAGCATGGCCGTTCCGCCACGAGATACGCCGAGTCCTGGCTCATCATCCATAAAAGGCAATGCGAGGAGCCCATTGCAATCATCAGGTGCTTCAAGAACCTGAGGCATTATGGCAGAGAAGTCACCACCAAACATTTCAACAACCATATTCATTGCAGTTGTGCCGTTACGCAACCACACCATATTGATTGGCCTTCCGTCTGGAGCACAGAAATGATCAATCGAGCGAGCAATACCATCAAACGGACGATCGCCTACAGAATTTGCTACGACACTGGTGCCAAAGCTCATTGAAACCTGACCTGGTGCTGCAATTAATGATCCAGCAAGAGCGGCTGGCTGATCACCTTCAGCGGGAGCAACAGGAATGCCTTTCGGCAACCCTAAAAGCCTCGCCCCATGTTCATTGAGGCAACCACCATCTTCACCAGCACGGCGAATTGATGGCATAAGGTCGATAATCTTGGGTAATACTTCTCCCGGAAAACTTTTCGCCACCACTTCTTGAACGATGTCATCATAACGTTGCGCAAGACTCGCGTTGAATGCAAGCGTGCTCTGATCAATGGGAAACATCCCCGCAGCGTCCCCTATTCCAAGAAGCCAGTCACCGGTGAGTTGGTGAGCAAGCCAGCCGGAGGGTGTCGTAATATGAGCAACGTCGCTTACTTTTTGAGGCTGGTTACGAATCGTCCACAACCAACGAACCGCCGTCATTCGCTTCGGACACTTCACGCCAAGCTCGTTGGTAAGTTCATGGCCCTCGCTGTCATTACGACCGTCACACCATAACCTCGCTGAACCAAGGACATCACCGGCTGCATTCGCAAGAACTTCTCCATGCATTTGACCTGATATACCAATGGCTCGGACACTCATGGCCAGCCCCTGCTGATTGGCCTTCTCATGCACCTGAGCCATTGCAGACTGAAGCGCACGACTCCAATCTTCCGGCTGCTGCTCAAAACATTCAGGTCCAAGCCCAGAGAGCATGTCGTACGACGACTCACCAGAGGCAAGAATTCTTAAGTCTGTGTCTGTAAAGATTACAGATAGGCCTTGCGTGCCGGCATCGATTCCGAGATAGCCCTCCGTCATAAACACACCTTCTCGCACGTCTGAAAAAGATCACTGAAACATCATAGAGACCGATTCATTACGGTGAATTCGCTTAATGGCTTGCCCAAGTAGACTTGCCACGGATAACGCCGTGATATTTGGTAGAGCATTTTCTGCTGCGATAGGTATGGAGTCACTGAGGACGATACCTTCAAATGGCGCTGCTTTGAGTCGTTCAGTCGCAGGGCCCACCAGGACACCGTGTGTCGCTGCGGCATAGATCGCCCGTGCGCCATGATTGTGAATGACCTCGGCTGCAGAGCAAATCGAGCCCGCCGTGCTGATTGGGGCGGACCTCGCTGATGTTTCGCTGCTTTTGCCAAGTCATTCGCTGCGCTAGGGATAGGAGGTTCGGTGCGGAGCCGCGGGGATCCCGCATGCCGCATCCCGGCGGACCCGGCATATCCTTGGGCAGCTTCGCC
>JBDOMS010000039.1:0-6655 GCA_039831735.1 Pirellulales bacterium | reverse complement strand
ACATTGGGTCCTTGATTCCCATCACATGAACACCAATACGACTCCTTAGGTTTGCTTCTGCTAAGGTCTTGCCTGAAAGAGAAGATGGAACGGTAATTTCAGCGACGCTGTACTCTGGATCGATCGGCAGGTAATCAAGAACATTTGGCCATGTTTCTCTATCGGCTAATTCTCGTGCGACCTCCACCTCTGGGAATACCACACGATCCGCTCCAAGATGTTTCAAAATCTTACCATGCTCCTGAGTCACGCCTTTGACAATAACATTTCGCGCTCCGAGTTCTTTGACGTGAAGTGTTGCAAGTAGCGATCGCGCAATCGTCTCACCAAGTGAAATAAATACTGCTGTTGCATCCCGAATAGGAAGATTTTCCAGAACCTCCCGATCCGTTGCATCACCGATAACAGACTCGTTAATATCATTTTTCACTAATTCCAAACGATCTCTGCGCTGATCAACGCCTGTAACAATACATCCATTCTCTGCCAATCGCTTCGCTAAGGCAGATCCAAAAGAGCCCATGCCGAGCATGATGAATTTTTTCTTCGCAACCATAGAAACACTAGCCAATAAGTGGCTCCTCCTCTGGATATGCAAGCTGATAGGTGGTCTGTTCGCGTGATAACGCAGCCGCAGCTCCGATTGGACCCAATCTACCAATTATCATCAAAGCCATAATGACCAGTTTTCCGGGCTCGGAAAGGCTTGCAGTAATACCGGTAGATAAACCAACTGTTCCCAATGCTGAAATACATTCGAAGAGAGCATCCAGAAACCATCTTGGCCTGGTCGACAGACTGCTATTGGCCTCAACAATCAAGAGACTCAAAAGAGCAGTGATCGCAACTGTGGCAAAAAGAAGAGCTGTTGCAGTTGCACGTTTCACAGCAACATCCGGAATGGTTCGACCGCCAAAATTTGCCTCCCTTTGTCCGCGTACTGTTGCCCATGCTCGTACTGCAAGCGTCATCATTGTACTTACCTTGAACCCACCACCAGTCGAACATGGCCCCGCCCCAATCGACATCAGGATAATTGTGAGAAAAAGAGTCGCATTGGTAAGACTTGCATAATCAACAGTATGAAAACCGGCAGTTCGACACGTCGTTGCATGGAAAATACTCGTTAAGAACTTCGCTGTTATTGACTCCTGGTCCAATACATTTTCCCATTCAAGGACAACAAAACTTCCTGCCCCCAAAAAAAGTAATACTGCTGTACCGAGAAGCATGAGTTTCGATTGCAAATGGAGACGAAGCCAAAAATCTCTGTGATACTGAAGTCGAGCGATGATGTCGAAGATAACCGGAAAGCCAATTCCACCAACGACAATCAAGCTACAAATTACGCCTAACATGGGGACATTGCTGCTGTATGTCATCAAACTGTCATCACCAAGCGAGAAACCGGCATTGCAAAAGGCAGAAACAGAGTGGAACAGCGCATGCCAAATTACAGTGCTGGGATCTCCAGAGTTCCATGTGGCTGCGCAGATGAATCCAAATCCAATCGCCTCGGCGGTCAAGACGGTTCCCAAAACAGCAAGGGGAACCCATCTGAGATCTCGACCAGCTTTGACTCCTACTGTTTCAGCAATAACCGCACGCTGATGAAGGGTTGCTTGTCCAGCTACCTGAAAAGCCATAAGGGTTGTGATGGTCATGATGCCAAGTCCCCCGAGCTGCATCAGTAAAAGAATCACGCCCTGTCCCATCATTGAAAAATCGTGCAGTGTTGATCGAACGGTAAGCCCCGTCACGCAGCAGGCACTTGTTGCTGTGAAAAGCGAATCGAGCAGTGAGATAGGAGCAGCGTCTGGAGCACGTGCAGCAGGAAGGAGAAGCACCAGGCTTCCTGCAAGGATAGTAAACGTGTAGGCCACGAGGGACACACGGGCCGGAAAAATGACGATCGAACCGGTAAATTGCGGCATCGAATTCGTCGGCTAGAGAGGGTATTCCGCCGCCAATAAGGAATGACTCATGCAGGTGATCGGCTCCAGCCGATCGACAACCCGTGAGTTGACACTCCCTATGGTACTTTGCGCAGGTCATGACGAACAATGCGGCCAAAAATCCGGCCTTTTTTTGCATCTAAAAACTTCCTTAAAAATGTTTGACTCCTGCGAGAAGACGTTCATAATGCCAGTGTCATCTCGAACACCCTCCATTGATGGTCATTTTTGACTTTTTTGGCTGGTTTCCCTATGGCAGGCTGTTTTGGTGCCTTGAAATACCAAGCTTTCGCCAGTCTGTCCGTTCGAATGAAACCAAGGTGCTGGAATGGCCAGCCTTTGTTGTCACTTGATCAATTTGCATTCACTCAGAAAGGACGATGTCTCCTCAAATGCCCCGGATCCGCAACGTTTTTGAAATAATTGAACTTTACGGCCACGACGAAAACTTCGAGCCGCAACTACAACCTGAATTTGTCCCAACGCATGCCCCTGCAGGCTCCAAGCAAAAGATTGATATTCTGGCTGAACGAATTCAACGTGGTATGCCGCTTTGGCATCCTGAAGATTCTACGGACGCCACTGCTGGAGCACTCGCTGTTGCTGGAGCACTTGTAAACGCCAGTAAGGCCTAGTCTCAAGTCCACAGTTGTACATTTATGTCGTTTATGAGTGCCCTCCTCGACTTCTGCCGCGGAGGGCACTTTCTATTTCACGACGTGCAGTATCGGCCTTCAGTTTTTGACGCTTGTCGTGCGTCTTGCGACCTCGTCCTATCCCCATCAGAACTTTTACACGACCATTCTTGAAATACATTTTCAGTGGAACCAGAGTAAGTCCTTTTTCACTAGCGAGATTTGCAAACTTATGAACCTCTCTTTTGTGAAGCAAAAGTTTGCGTTGTCTTTTGGGCTTATGGTTCAGCTGATTTGCCTTCACGTATTCTGGTATATCACATCCCAAAAGCCAGACCTCATTTCCTTCAACACGACCATACGCTTCATCAAGGGACATACGCCCAGTACGAAGGCTTTTTACTTCACTCCCAACCAGCGCGATGCCGCACTCAAGGGTGTCTAGAATTTCGTAGTCATGTCGTGCTTTTCGATTTTCTGATACGACTGGTTCTTTCCCACTATCACTTGTCCTGACTTTGTGTCGACTCGATGGCTTTTTCCCGGAATTGGATGTTGTTTGAATGGGCTTTTTGGCAGCCACAGGAAAATCTCCTATTTGGGCAAAACTAGTCTTTACAGGTTACACTGTACAACTACCTTCCTCACCCAAAACCCTCCTAATTTACTTTTTGACGTATTGACATGAATCTTCTCCGGTATTCATTCCAACTTTTTTGTATTGTGTCATCTTTTGCCTGCTTGATGTGTCACGGTGAAGGCCCTGACAGGTCCTCAGGATTTATTTCAGGTGATTCGTGCCCCTCCGATGATGGCCTTGCTATTCGTGTTGATGGTGGCTGGATGGTTGCCTATGACGAGACAATACCAGGAACTGACGTCTCGTTTCGGATGATTCCGGTGTCAGGAGGCATCTTCACGATGGGCAGTGAAGAAAACGAAGAAGGACGAAACACTGACGAAGGCCCTCCGTTTAAGGTGACTATTGATCCGTTTTGGATGGGTCAACACGAAGTTACCTGGCGGGAATACAAGCTATACATGGCAGCCTGTGAATTATTCCAAACACTTCAGGCGTCCGGCAAGCGTGTCATTACTGATGAAAATAAGGCCGACGCCATTACAGCCCCTTCAGCACTTTATGATCCAACAATGACTTTTACCAACGGGGAAGATCCTCTGCAGCCTGCTGTGACCATGTCTCAATTCGCGGCAAGACAATACACAGGCTGGCTAAGTGGCCTGACCGAAAGATTCTATAGGCTTCCGAGTGAAGCTGAGTGGGAATACGCATGCCGTGCAGGAACAACATCTCCTTGGTCAAGTGGCTCAAACTCCAACGAGCTTGCGAACGTTGCGTGGATCTCAGAGAACTCTGAGGACACAACCCATCAGGTCGGAACAAAAAAGCCAAACAAATGGGGGTTCCATGACATGCACGGTAATGCTGCCGAATGGGTCGTCGATGAATTGGTTGAAAAAGGCTATCTTCGTGCATCTTCGTTGAAACAACCAGTAGGCTGGGCTGCGACAATCGAATGGCCTAAAAATCTATCTCCCCGCATTGTTCGAGGAGGAGCCTACTATGATGAACCGGCCCAATGCCGAAGTGCATGTCGTCGGGGCTCTCGAGATGAAGAGTGGAAAGAAGTAGATCCGAATTACCCAAAGAGTCCATGGTGGTACACAGAGGAACCCGCACTTGGAGTGGGAATGCGGATTCTTCGTCCCCTGAAGACGCCTTCTAAAAAAATTCAACGACGATGGTGGGATGCTGATGTTGAAAGTATTCGTGAAGATGTGGACAGTCGAATGAATGAAGGACGTGGAGCCCGTGCCGTTGTTGATCCAAACCTTATTCGTGATGCCAAAGCGGTAGGCATCTCAAACTAGTAATAAAGTGCTGACTATGATGATGATGAGAACCCTTGTCTTTGCTTTCATGTCCGTATGTATCTATGCGGAAAGTCTCCTCGCTGCAGATTGGCCTGACTGGCGTGGGCCACAACTCAATCGTCATTACGACGGACCACCTCTGGTTACAACGTTTGACCCTGATGATGGCACCAATATTCTTTGGGCAAATGAAGAGGGTGGGGGTATTTCTACTCCTGTGATTATGCAGGGGAAACTATTCGTGTTGGTGCGACACAAACCGGGCACAAAGGATGAAGCAGAAAAAGTGCTCTGTTTGGATGCGAAAACGGGTGAGAAGTTATGGGAAAATGTTTTCAATGTATACCTTTCGGATGTTCCTGCAGAACGAGTTGGATGGTCAGCCGTCGCAACTGACCGGGAAACTGGTACTGTTTTTGCCCAAGGAGTATGCGGTGTTTTCACTGCGATCGATGCGAATACAGGAAAAACAAAGTGGCAGCGATCCTTACATGAAGAATTTGGTTTTCTTTCTACGTATGGAGGACGAACCAATGTTCCAGTAGTTTTTGAAGATCTTGTAATTGCAAGTGCTGTTGTGATCGGCTGGGGTGACACAGCAAAACCGGCGCATAGGTTTCTCGGACTCGACAAGAGAACTGGTGCTGTGCACTGGATGAATGGCACGCGTGAATTACCCTCTGATACGACCTATAGTTCGCCTGCTATCGCCGACTTTGGGGGAGCAGCGGCCATCGTATTTGGGTCCAGCGATGGGAGCATATGGAACCTTCAGCCAAGGACTGGAAAGCCTGTGTGGAACTTCCGTTTGTCTCGCCGCGGGATTAACGCTTCTCCTCTTGTGGACGGTGATGTCGTTTTTGCAAATCAAGCTGAAGAAAATCTTGATCTGACATCAATGGGATGTGCTACCGCCTTTCATCCGAATGGTACTGGTGATATCACGTCCTCGCAGCTTATTTGGCAGAATAAAGGAATAAGTGACGGTCGAGCTATGCCTGTAACGCTTGGCGACCGAGTCTACTTCGTTGAAGATCGTGCAAAGGTAAATGTTTTTGACAAAAAAACAGGTCGCGCCATTGGGCGATCCCAAAAGCTGCTGGGGGCGATTGTGCGAAGCAGTCCACTTGTGGCGGATGGAAAGATCTATATTTGCTCGACCAGTGGTTGGCATGTTTTGGAGCCAACTGATGACGGTCTTCGTTTTGTTGATCGTAAGCGGCTAAGTGAAGATGATGAGGTGACGGCTTCACCAATCGCTTCGGATGGATTGCTCTATCTCACAACTGGGTCCCGAATTTACTGCCTTGGATCTCAGCAGTCGTTTCAGCAAGGTTCAGATCAGCCGACACGTGCGCAACAGGTCAGTGTATCCACAAACGCACCAACTGGTTCCCCCTCGTGGGTTCAGGTGATACCATCCGAGATGCAAGTTGCGGCGGGTGAGAGTGTGAAACTGAAGGCACGTTTATTTGATGATGAAGGTCGTTTTATTAAGGAATCTCCAGCCGAATTCTCAACCACGGTGGGAGATGTCACCTCGAATGGCCTCTATACAGCCCCGCAGAATCAGCATGCTGCTGCAATCGTGACAGCAAAAGTCAATGGGATTGAAGGTCGGGCACGAATTCGCTCAATGCCTCCCCTGCCTTGGCAGTTTGATTTTGAAGACATTGGTTTTGTACCCAATCCCAAAACCGGACTTCCCCAAGGCGAGCCACCACTCCCGTGGATTGGAATGCGCTATCGACATGTTGTGCGAGAGATTGATGGCTCAAAATGTCTCGTCAAGGTGACAACCATTCCAAAGGGCACTCGGAGTCAAGGTTGGATCGGTCCGATTGATCTTTATAATTACTCGATTCAAGCAGACTTCAGAGCACAGGAAACAGGTGTTGAAGAACCTGGTTCACCTGCATCGCAATCCCCGAGTTCGCCAGAATCCGACGCAGAAGCATTTGAGCAGACATTTGGGAATGCAGCAGCCTTAGAAAAGGCACGAATGCCGGATATGGGCCTGATCGCGCAACGGTACACCATCGATATGATGGGTGCAGCGCAGCAGTTGCAATTGCGCTCGTGGCCTCCGCAAGTGGCAACCTACTTTTCGAAAACGATACCCTTCTCTTGGGAGGCTGGACGGTGGTATTCGATAAAGCTCGAAGCACA
>JBDOMS010000077.1:0-6680 GCA_039831735.1 Pirellulales bacterium | reverse complement strand
GATTGGCGATGAGGTCTTCGTAGCGGATTTCATATAAACGATTTGCTCCTACGTTTTCTTTGTCACGTTCAAAAGCATGATACATCTCTTCAAATGCCTCAAACACATATTCTTCCAAAGAATCCCCAGAATCAATCTGCAATGCCTGGACTTCATGGAGAGATTTCCAAAGCCGCAGTGTCGAAGGAAATACAACGTAAGGATCACGAATAATGTGAAGAAACTTTGCGTTCGGAAACATGTCTGCTAATACACCAATACGTGCAGTATGAGGGGGGCTCTTGAGTACTGGTTGACGATCATCGCGAATAGACAAAGTTTTGAGGAAGGTGCGAAGTAAGTCTTTCCAGTGTTCGAGTTGCTCTGGAGGAAGTTTTGAAATATCCAGTGCTTCCGGCGAGCAGGGTGAGGTCACAGGGAAGGCCATTCTCCGGTAGGGTGAAGGAGCACCAAGATTTGTGAGTGCAAACTCATCTTCTTGTGGGCGATGCCAACCAGCAGCAACATTATCCATTGGCCGTTTATTAGGCATGATCCAACTGAGAGTGGAGGTAATTAACTTTTCAGTAAGCAGGAAGTGTCCTGGTGCAAAACATTGATAGGTCGTGGGACAAAAAAACCTTTCATCAAGCATCAGCAATTCGTGTAACAGTGTTGTCCCCGATCTCCAGTGTCCAATGATAAAGAGAGGGTCAGACGTCTTGCTTTCGGTGAGCTGTCTTCGGAATCGTGCTCGACACAATGGCTCAACAACTGAGTTGAAGGCTGCTGCTGTCGTAATGGTTGCTAAAAGGCCGAGTCTGGATGGTGAGACTTTCGTATCATGTTCTCTTACCAAAGGCAGCCATACGTTAAGAGACATCCCATGCCAAAAACGGGGGCTCCACCACGGATAGTTATGAAATTGCTTGTTGCTCATAGGAGCATGCTACCGTAAATCATGGGACAACTCATGAAGAACTACTTTTGAAGGGGCCGAGTTGGGTGCACAGCCACACTCGGCTGAAGATGTTCGCGTAGAGCTGATAAAAGGGTGTCAGTCGAAGGTCTCCCAACGGTGCGAAAGCTTTCATCACCAATACTACTGATGATAATCACTGTTGGAAAGGCAGTTACGTCAAGGTTTTGACATGTATCGGCATGACGGTCTGCATCAATCATGACGCAGACAAAACGACTTGCCAAACCAATAATCTGCGGATCTGAAAGCGGTCCTTGTGTCATTTCTGCGCTCCAGCGACACCACGCTGCTCGACAAATGACAAGTAACGATTTTGACTCACTCTGTGCACGCTTCAATCCGGCATCAAATCCATCTACATATTCAAGAGATTTTGGTGTGATAGCAGGTGCATCGGAATCATGGTTTAGCATGTCTACTAACATTGCTGTGTCTGCACGAAGCAATTGATTTGTTGTCGCGGCAGCAGGTTGTACAGATTCATCTTGAATATCACATCCGAAGAGGAACGTGCACGTCAGTCCAAGTATTAGGAGTAAGTTGCAGGAGTACCGCATGGATGTGCCAAAAATATGAAGTTTCTTCTTAAGGCAATGGGGATGACTTTGTGTAGTAAGGAGTTAGACGTCTTCTCATCAAGATCGGTTTCTCTGAATTAGGAGGTTCGGATAAGACAGTGCATTCAGGTAGATCGGGTTGTTTTGAAGTCATCCAACTGGCCGTTGAGCTATGCATGCCAGAGGGCTACAGTCCTATCTCCGCCGGAGTCCGTGGGTGATGCCATTATTTTTTTTTAGCATCAAAACGAATCATGATAGGTCTGCAGGTATATCTTGCATGACCACCGTATTGGTATTATTTGGCTTCGTGGGATGTCGTTTGGTTACTCGTCAAGATCCTGTCCCAAAGGAACTGGCTGCTGCTCGGCGTCTTTGCAATCAGGGGCTTTGTGCAGTTGACGAGCAAGATCTTGCAGGCGCAGAAGCACTTCTATCACAGGCTGTGGATCGTTGTCCGACTGATATTGATGCAAGACAGCACTATGCCAGTATTCTCTGGAAAAGAGGATTGAAGGTTGAAGCCATCGAGCAGATCGCCAAGGCGCTTGAATTGTCTCCTGAGGATGTTGGGCTGTGTTTGGAGGCAGGAAGAATGTATTGGAATCTTGGACTCCTTGATGATGCAGATAAATTATCTAAAAAGGCTATTCGTAATGCTCCTCACTCAGTAGAAGCATGGCAACTGTGTGGACAGGTTGCACTTGCGCGGGGACGTGATGAAGACGCATTAGCTGATTTTCATAGAGCGTTAGCTATCGCTCCAGACAATCGAGAGATTCTTTTACAGACTGCAAAGGTATATCAATCGCTTCATCGTCCGAGGCGAGCGCTGTCGACGCTTGCAATCCTTGGAGAGACATATGGGCCGAATCAGGTACCAGCAGATGTTCTTGTGCTCGAGGGTGCAGCACAGGAAGCACTCAATCGTCCCACTGAAGCACTCCTTAGCTATCGTCGAGCGCGAGAGAAGGGTGATGTGTCTCCTGATACTTCTGAGAGAATCGCTATGCTTCAGAACCAGACTCAGTAGTAAAATATTTCCATGATGCGAGGTGCGCAAACATAGCTATGACATAGATCGTCCCGTGAGTGCATCAAATGCTCCGATAGCAGGCACAAGTAAGGCAACAGTAGCAAAACCGTAGGCTGTGACAGCAACAAGGAGCACTTGCAAAGGGTTTCCCTGAAGAAAGCCAGTAATGCCGACAAATGTTAACGCGGGAAGAATCGCTGAGGCCCAGCCAATAGCTGGAGAGGGGTTTCGTGCTGAAAGTGCAGCGTAAAGACCTATGGCGCCACCAACAATGACTGCAAGAAACGGTGCAAGTTGTAGCTCGAAACTCGAACCAAACGCCACCATAATTCGCATCGCAGTGGCAACACCAATAAACAGAAAGGCAATAGTTCCTAACGCGACGGAAATGGCCTGTCGGGATGCAGGGTAAGAAAGGCCAACATGCACACCGAGTACAGCACTAAAAAATGACAGAAGAGCCATTCCAAGAGCCAAATAGACACCGTTTTCAAGGGTAGCAATGCCAGTCATCACCAACGCACCACAGAGTACTAAGGGTAACAACACTATTTCTCGTGCTACCACTAAAACACCAATGAGTTTTCCCCAAACAAACTCGGCTGGCTCAAGATCTGTCACCAATAAAACATCAAATGCGCCGCGATCACGTTCTGTGGTAATACTCGTGACACCAAGTGAGGTTATGGCAAGAAGACTTGCTAAAGCTACTGGAATAACTGCGATTGCAACAGCAAGACGGTCGGGCTGAGGTGCACGTGCCTCAACAACAATTCCAGCCACAGCAGCTGCAAAAAGAAGAAACCAAGCTATTCGAACAAATATGATTCGCTTCCCGTGAGCCTTGGTGCAGATCTCACGCCATAGAATTGGATTTTCCCAGACAACTCTGACGGTGTGTCGAGAATCAACGTTTTTCAGTGGCTGTTCGCGTTTTCGTCCAATGGACACATTCCATCGTCTTACTTGAGCAATGCCAATCAGGTTTGCTGTGATGATGATACCACTACTCGTTGCCAGAAATGGAAGAAAAGCTTGAGCGCCATCAGGGCCAAGAGCTGCGAACAGGGCTCGTGGCGGTGAGATATTTATGGCAACTAGAGCGCCAAACATACCAGCAGTCAGTTCACCGGCAGCGATCCAAGCAACGAGCATAAACGCCGTTATGGCCAATGTTTGAAAGGTGGTGTCTTTCCAAAAAGCCACGGTTGTTGTAATGCTACCGGATGCGAGTGCAGCAGCTCCTGTTACAAGAAACACCCTAGCGAGTTGTTGTGGTGTCACTCCTCCGAACAAGCCTGCGAGTGCAAACATTGGTACTGCAGAGAGCAAGAGGAGTATGACTCTTGCTAAGCTTCCTGCGAGTTTTCCAAAGACAAGTTGGGTATCGGTAAGGCGACTCACGAGGAGTAGTTCAAGAGTTCGGCGATCTTTTTCAGTGCTCACTGCAATTGCACTTGTCATCGCAGCAGCCAGCATAGCCAGTGAAAGTTGTAACGGTGCAAGGATTCTGAGCAAGGTGGCTCCGAAGCGCGCGGTATCACCAGCAGTTGAAATTGATTGTGTTCCAGTAATAACCATCCAACAGGTGGCAATTATTGCAAGAAGGGAACCTGCATACACAGCACGTGCAATAGCCAATCCCCGATTTCTTGGCACCATTCGGACTTCACGCTCAAATACAGCACCAAACATTTTATTTGCAACAGCCTCAATGGTTGAACACTATGACTTTTATGCCTGTACAGTACCAGAAATATAAAAGTGGTGTTGAGTGCTGTCAGCAGAAGTGTGAAACGACCGAAACTTAGCAACAAAAACTATCGGACTGGTTGCTTTGGCATTGGCTGCATTTGAGGCATTGCGCGTACAGAAATGTTTCCTGACGGACCAACGCGAATCGTCGTGCCAGGTGAGCGGCGAGCACGTCTTTTCGCGCGTAGTCTGTCACTACGCAAAGGAATTCCTGGATAGGCCTCGATTGGTACTTCAAGACTTGGCAGGCCTATTCGGCTGCCATCTCCATAGAATGTAAACATCTCTATTGCATCGGAAGTATTGCAGAGAATAACGCATGCGAGACATGGTATTACGAGAAGACGAGCAGCAAGCCGGGAAATGCCCCAGACTTCGTCTTTAAGATTCGGAAGCATGTTGTCATCCTTCAAGGGAAGCCAGCCACGACATCCTTATAATAAGAGCATATCGACGATAAAAAAGCCAATGCTGGAGGTGTTGCTCCAGAATCAGACCAAATCATACAACCACCATAATCGGGAAGAGATAGTCTCAGAGAAAAGGTTGTATGAGGAACACCTCATTGCCAAGCATGCAGAGGTGTTTTGAAGTGTTAATGAATGATGGAAATCTGTCCCATCTTCATTTTAGCGAAGTATTGGTCCTTCGGAACGTTCTTTTCGTGCTACGGCCTGTCGAGTGTAGTGCTCAGGATTTGAGACAAAAGCATTCCGAGTATCGGAGGACGAGAATAGGTACAGCCGTGATTTATAGGCGGCAGAAAAAGCACGTTTGCCAGGAACAACACGTCCTTGGCGTGATGCGAGCACCGTATCATCACCACTGAATGCAGGAGCATACCAATCGGGATTTGCGATAAAGGCTCGTTGTTCAGCCTCACCTGTGAAACGATATACGCGTCCCTCGTGAATGCTGGTGAATTGAGTGTCTCCGGGAATCCACGACTCCTTGGTTACGACACTGACAGGACAGTAGCCCTCAAGACCGAGTTGTTCTTGTGGGAGGACAGGGCTTGTTTTGTTTTTCTGCACAACGGTAGGAGTTGATAGCACATGTTCTTCAATATTGGGTGATGTGCTTTCTGATGCTGAAGATACAACTCCTTGTGTGCTATTTCCGTGAGTACCATGAACCAAAATAACGGCTGCTTCTCGGGAAGCTTTGCAGACGGCTGAGACGAATCCCTCTGCTGCTTCTGGGCAGTCAAATCGAACAACAACATTCTCCTGAGCATCAATAATACAGGCTGCAGGGACATTAGAAATCCCCATGCGACGTGTGGTCCATGGATCGTCTGAGACATTGATTCGAATAGGCTCAAAACAAGAACCAAGAAGAGCGGCTGCCTCTGGTGATTGTGCAAGTGAGGATTCAAATCGACTACTTGGCTCATTCCATGATGCAGTGAAAAGTACAATCATTTGATGGCCGCTGGCAGCAGAGGCTGCTTTTGCAGCAGCGATGTCACGATGCCAAGGGACAGAAATTCCAGTGCGTGTTACCTGTGCCATGACAACATTGGTTTCAAATGCAGTCATAAGCAATGCCGCAACTATGACTGTTGCCGTATGGATAGTCTTTAGCCTGTGGTCGATAGTGTGTCGAAAAATCATCATTCGTTCCTCGGAAGTGGAATCTTCCGGAAATATCGGTCGCGGGTTTCGTTGGAGTTGCAGGAATTCTTCCGACGGAACCTCGCCCCCCGAACTTCACTACTTTGCCAAGACAGCTCCTGTGTGAATTATCTTGAAAAACACGGCAAAAAAACGGTGTATTCCGAAAAATCGCTGATAGTTGTTTTTTCGTCAAAACTTCTTGCGGTCTGTGTGCCGATTGCAGAACACAGTGTTTGTTGTGAACTACCTACCAGTCTGGTCAATCAAGCTATGAGAGACAGCCTAATCCAACGAGTTGTGACTCGATTATGTATGACTTTGGGGCTTGCGATCGCAGCCGTTTCGTATGCTGAGGCAGGTATTCCTTGGCATGAAAATCTGGTCACGGCGAAATCCGCTTCCGTGGTATCCCAGCGTCCATTGTTGGTTATTTTCACTGCTGCGTGGAGCGAAGCGTCTGATCGATTTTTGCAAACCACACTTTCGTCTCCAGAAAGTGTGGGAGTTGTGTGCGCTTGCTTTGAAGCTGTTCGATTGGACGTTGATATGAATCCTGAGCTTGCAAGGAGGTTAGGAGTTACAAATCTTCCCACAGCATGTGTCATTGATGCGAATGAACAACTGCTCTTTCAGTTTGAATGCTCGGATTCAAGTGCTGATTTTGTCGCATTTGCTGCCAGAGCAGTGCAACATGCTGCGACTGCAAAACAGATTGCTCGTCCGGTCAGTGTTCCTACAGCAGTGAATCCTTC
>JBDOMS010000329.1:2979-6681 GCA_039831735.1 Pirellulales bacterium | reverse complement strand
GACGTTACGCA
Organism: Pirellulales bacterium; assembly: GCA_039831735.1. Lineage (GTDB taxonomy): Bacteria > Planctomycetota > Planctomycetia > Pirellulales > UBA1268 > CACORA01. Next base: position 6,670 of record JBDOMS010000329.1, on the reverse strand, counting down.
TTGAATTCAGATTCCGCCGGATTCGCCGCTCCGGTTCACGCGATGGTTAGCCATTCTTTGCAGGCAGGTACTTTCCAAATTGGTTTAACAAATCACGCAACTCCTTTACAAATTGTATTTGTTCTTTCGTTGATTCTAATGGCAGTCGCAAGGTGACCATCAGGTGGCATTTATTCCGACTGTCGTTTGGATAGTAAATGTGCTCCTTGAAGAACTCTCGCTTCGTGACCCCCTCACTTCTGGCGTAGGCCGGCTCTGTTTCCAGATCCCCCGCGCGGTACCAGACGTTACACCAGACACCGTTGTCCATTGGCCCGCGTTCCGGGGCAAGCGGGGCAGGGACTGCTTTGGAGACTACTCGCGTGACATAAATGCGCGTCGAATACTCGAATCCGATTGTGTGCTGAAACACATAAGAAGTTGACTTCGGGTAATGACGGACGACGAGTTCAGCAATCGCCTGATGCAGCTTTTTAAGTGATGGACTTTCAGCATCTTCTTCGGCAACGGCAGAAATCGGTAGAAGAAGAAAAAGAGCAAGTTTGAGAATCAGACTGTTTTGCATTTCACTGTTCCTATGGATAACCATAGTGAAGCGTGCCAATAATAGTTTCATGGTCCTGCCCTCGTGCCTCCATGATGTCAATTTCGCCAGATGCCGGCCAGGTTCCGTAGTGCTCTGATTGAGGTAGCATCCAAAGTGCCGGCCACAGTCCGGGGCCGCGTGGAAGTTTGGCACGAAATTCAAACCGTCCATACCGTTGTTGAAAGAGAGAACGGCCATCTCGTTTGCGCGTCTGCAGTTTGGCCGAAGTATATCCACACCCGTGTAAAGATTCTTTTACGGCTCGAATATGTAAAGAGCCATTTTCAACAAATGCATTGTGCGGTTCGGCTGAATAGTATTGAAGTTCTTCATTTCCCCACCCATGAATCCACTGATTTGCATGGTAGTCAAAAAAGCCATTGCCAAGCACAAAATCCCACTTTGTTTGATCAATCGTGTCACCATCAAACTCATCACTCCATGTGAGGTGCCATGCCGAAGAGTTTTCATCTGCATATACGAATACTTTGGTCGGTGCTATGACAACAGTAGAAAGCATTAGGAAGACACAGATTCTGGAATATGTCATGGAGTATTGTTTCTGGAGTACGTGTTCTTCCAAAGCAGAATCTGTCTCCACGAGGAGGCAATGCCAAAAAGGAAAACAATCAAATAAAGAAGGGTAAATCCGAGAGATCCAGACTCTACCCACGCATACCAACTGCCCAATGCTGCAGCCAGCAGAAGCATGACACCCGGCAGAAGGTATGGACTCGATCCGTGTCTTACTATTAGCCCTCGGCTGCTCATAATAAAAACAAGTGGTCCAGTAGCGATCACAACCAATCCAAGGAAGTTCATGCTTTGTCCTTTGCTATCACCTTAGCAGAGAATATCCATGTCCAAAAAGCCAACGCCAGCATGAGCCATCCACACCCGATAAAGAATGCATTGGAAACAAAACGAAGGAATGGAAAACTGTTGATCGGTGTCTCACCTCGCCACAGTGGCCATGCTTCAATCTGAACAAAGTTGAGATACACCGCTCCGGCAAGCCAGAATGGGAACACCCAGCCTGCCGAAAAGACAACAAGAAAACATCGCAGCAGAATTGTTTTCAGTTTTTGCATGGTCCTTCTCAAATTCGTGAAAGATGATATGCGAAGTGCTTCATCCAAGGATACTAATGAAAACAGCTACAGCCATCGCATCCCGAGTTGCCCGTCACGGCAAGCTGTTGCTCGATAAATTTTGAGGTTGGAGTGGTAGAAAGACCACCGAGTGCTGTGCATTTCACCTCACGGGGCATCTGTTCGGCAACAGTTCTGGCTGTCAGAACGACCTCATCGAATGGAATCACGTGATGAAAACCAGCCAGAGCCATGTTGGCACAGGCAAGTGCATTGGTTGCTGCAAGGACATTTTTACCAAGGCATGGGACTTCAACTCGATTCGCGACTGGGTCACAGATCAGGCCAAGCATGCTTTGAAGTGCAAGGGATGCAGCTGTGAGCGATTGGTGTGTGGGGCCCCCAGCAAGACCCACTAACGCAGCAGCAGCCATTGCCGCTGCCGATCCTCCCTCCGCCTGACAGCCACCCGATTCAGCGGCAAAGGACCACGGTGTTGCAATGAAGACACCAATCAATCCAGCAGCAAGCAGCGCTTTGGCTGCTGCGTCATCGTCTTTGTTGAGATGATCACACACTGAGAGCACAGCGGCTGGTAAGGCAGCACAGGCTCCAGCAGTTGGTGCGGCAACGATAACCCCCATTGAGCTTTTGACTTCCATAATGGCTGAGGTCGACAGAAGAATGCTATTGAGCAGGGCATCACCAATCAGGTGATCATCTTGCAGGGCGGCTGCGAGCTTTGGGCTTTGAGCAGGAAGGACTCGATCGCTATAGGACGTTCCAGCAACGCCTTCCCGAACAGACTTGCGAAGGATGATAACGATATCCTTCATCTTTTGAAGAACAGCGTCTTCAGAAATCCCGCCGCGGAGCATTTCATAGGCAACTGCATGTTTCCAGAGCGGTGCCTCTCCAGCGTGTTCTGTTTGCATGAGTTCTGCTGCGGATGAAAAGGGAACCCGCATCGCACGGTGAGATAGGACTGGTAGAACAGGATTCAGGGCATGATGACGGGATGGCTTGGTTTCAACGAGAATTCTTTTCAGGGTTTTATCATGGAGTGGTTCAAAGGTTTCTACGAGGAGCAGGGAACCATGCTCATCATGCTGTAGAGATATTGGGTGCGTGAGTCGTTCTGGCATGTCCTGTTGAATAATGTTTGTGCACAGGCTGTCCATGTCATGTGTTGCTGCACCATCAGTCCATTCGAAAAGGGTGGCGTAGGTGTCCCCATGCAAGGAGACAGACCAATCATTAATTCTGATCACCGTTATCATGCCACCGCCTGTTGAGATCGCACGAAGCGAATGTGTGCTGTTTCCTTTGTTGAGATGTATCCGGTAGGTGTTTGGATGTGGGTCACTCACGTTGATGGTTCGGAACGTCACTTCCGTCCCCGCTGCTTCGATGGCTGTTTTTGATTCAGGAAGTCGTGCGTCATCGGCTTCCCACCCCAGAAGACCACCAAAGAGCCCCATGTCAGACCCCTGTGATTCGTGGGTTGTTGGAAGTGAACCTGCTTGATCAAACTCAAAGAGAACGGAATCTGGTGTTCCTTGAATGAGGTCGCGAGCAATTCGTCCGATGCGCAAGCCTGCAGCGCAGTGTGAACTTGATGGTCCTCGCATGACTGGACCAATAACGTCATTAAAGATACTGACTAGCATGTGCCCCGCCATGATTCCCACCAGAGGCTGAATTGTTGCCACTCTTTATCAATCACAACTCGTTGGCTCTCGCTTAGCGTATCCGTTGCATCAATCTGGTGCGAATACTCGAGGTGACCATTGAGTACCATAAGATATTTGTAAAACAGAACGAGGTCTGGTCCTTCATCAAATGTTGCAAGGATATGTAAGGCCTGGTCAAGCTCACGTGCCAACTGGAGGGCTTCCTTGTTTCCATCGGCTGCCTGTTGGCAGAGGTGAAGAAGTCGAAGCACCGGCTTTGGGAGAGCATTTCCAACGCCTGTGATAGCACCAGTTGCTCCACAGTGGATCACGCCATGCAG
>JBDOMS010000329.1:0-2969 GCA_039831735.1 Pirellulales bacterium | reverse complement strand
GTGTCCACACCAACCATCAGGGATAGTTCCTCATGTCCATTTGTGATGTGCTCAGCGGCATAGGTCAACGCGTCGGGGCCACCAAATTCCTTGAAGCCAACCAGGGATGGGAACTGCTTGTGCAGTTCAAAAAAGAGTTCAGCGTCGGTTGAGAAACCGTATACAGGACTATTGTAGATGACCGCAGGGAGATGATCCCCAGCATGAAGCACTCGTGAAAAGTGATTTTTCTGTGCTGACCGTGAGGTGCCTCGAGAGAGGAGTCTCGGAATAATCATTAGGCCAGCAGCACCCATGCGTGCAGCATGCGCAGCATGCGATTCTGCGATTGTTGTATTCTGGCTGCCCGTACCAACGATAACTGGAATGTTGGCTGAAACGAGGAGGCGAACCCCCTCCTGTCGTTGTTGATCTGTCAGAAGAGGCCAATCCCCCATTGAGCCACAATAGACGACAGCACTCATGCCCTCGGCAATCAAATGTGATGCCGTCGAGACCAACGCATCATAGTTGGGCTTTCCTGCCGTGTCGCACGGTGTCATCAAGGCAGGCATGCAGCCGTGGAAAACGGTCATGAAAAGTTTCAGCCCCTATGGTGTTCAAACCTGAGACACAGATGGCACTTCAAAACCGGTATTGTTTTGATCCTTGAGAAGGGCGTTCGCTGCTTGTGCATGTTCGCCAGTGAACTGTTCTGTCTCAGGATTGAAGGTCAACATAGGGCCAACGTGATAGGATGCAGAGTTTTCAGCAATGCCTACGCCGTCACGCATGATTGCATGAAGTTTCTGGAAATGTTCGCTCACATCCTTTCGGTCTCCAAGTGGACACGCAGTCGCGTTAAATGGGACAGTACTTCCAAGTCGATATGAGTTGTTCATGATGTGCCCTAAGACACAGCCATAGTGGGCATCGAGTGCATTTCCGTTTGCCATGTTGGGATCACCAGCCCGAATGGCAGCGATGAAACTTCCCCAGTTACCACCCGGAGTGACCCGTCCCCGTTCAACGTCGAGTGGCTCAAATGAGTCGCTTCCTGGCCGCCTGATTTTGTACTGTCCCTCTCCCACAATGACACTTCCATCCTCGAGGTAGTATTCATTGCATACCTCGTGCTTATAGCCCTTGTAGTTGACGTTGCGAACATTGAACAACACACATTGACCATTTGGATACTCAGCCATTGCAAACATGGTGTTTGGCGTCTCACCTTGATCATCCCATGAGAAACGCCCTCCCATAGCCATCGTCTTCACAGGGTGTGTCTGGTCATCGTCGATCGCCCATCGAGCGACATCGAGCTGATGTGTCCCCTGATTATTCAGATCGCCATTTCCAGTCTGCCAAAACCAGTGCCAGTTGTAGTGCACCAGGTTTGGATGGTAGTGATCAATGACAGCGGGACCTTTCCAGAGGTCCCAGTTGAGTGATGATGGCGGATTTGATGGAGCCTTTGTTCCAATGCTCCCGCGAGGCTTGCAGCAGTAGCCATACGCAATTTTGAGGCGTGGGAGTTTTCCGTTCTTGAGCATCTCATGAAGACCAGCAATGCCCGCATCACTTCTTCTTTGTGTGCCATGTTGAACAACGACGCCGTATTTCTTTTGAGCCTCAACTGCAACACGACCCTCCGTGATGTCATGGCTCATCGGTTTTTCGACATACACATGTTTTCCTGCCTGTGCGCCAAGAATGGTCATCAACGAGTGCCAATGATTCGGCGTGGCAATGGAGATGGCATCGACAGAGGCGTCATCAAGAACCCTTCGAAAGTCAGTGACACCCTTGATCGAATACTTTCCATCAATTTTCTTTTCCATAGCGGAGAGGGTGCGGCCAAGTACGTTCTCATCTGGATCAGCGATATACGCGACCTCGACATTTTTCTGGCCAAGCCATCCCTTCAGGTGAGACTGGCCACGGCCATTACAGCCAAAGACAGCAATACGGACTCGATCATTGGCACTTTCAGGGGCAGCATTTGTTTTTGATCCTGCCAAAAGAAACGTGCCAGTGGTTGCCAGAGACGTTCGAAGTGCATCTCGGCGGTTGAGAGTTGTGTGAAGCATGTGGTTGTCTCCCAGATGGGCTTTTGAAAAAAACAAATGAGCGATTCACGTGCAGGGCAACTGTCTTCAGAAATGTGATGACCCCATTATGTTTGTCTTGTCATGACTGCATGACCAAACAGCAGGCCGAAAACATTATCGCATCCTACCTTATACTATCCTATCAGAGTTTATTGTTGCGAGTGCTGGAACTCAAAAGAAAGGCTGGGTTTTGTGCTTTTTGGTCAGGAGAACGTGCCGCATACGATAGGTGATCAGTCTGAAAAACCTCCTCGGTACTGGTTTCCGGCAAAGCGATACGGTTGGGGATGGGGGCTTCCACGTACGTGGGAGGGGTGGTTCACGTTCCTTGTGTTTATTTTTGTTCAGTGCGTCATCCCATGCTTTATCAATCCGGGGCAACAGACACTCCTGTACGTAAGCCTTGTTGTTGGAACGACAGGAGTGCTCCTGCTGATTTGCTGGAAAAAGGGAGAACCGCCTCGATGGCGATGGGGTACATGAGGATCTACCAAGATATTTTCACCTGTTATGAGTTATTGGTATTCTGATTTTCGATTGTTGGGTATGACTTGTTGATACTAAAATAAAGAGTAGGAGTCTTTATGGGTATGCGTTTTTCTTTTCTATTGTTTTTTGTCGTAACTGAACTCGTGGCCGAGGCTGAACCGGGCGATTGGGCGCATGGATGGCAATTTTACGCTGCAGGGGCTCGGGACGAGTTTGCTCGCAACGCATTGTTCGGCCAACGCTGGAGCCGTCCGGGCTCCATTGCTTTGTTGCGCTCCCAGAGCGGGCGCTGCGCAGGAAGGGTATTCACTGTTTTACCGACTTCTCCTATGACTACTCTGTCCTGCGCAGAGCTCCGCGTTTTGACGCTTCGACGCTTGCAGTTACCTC
>JBDOMS010000191.1:0-6681 GCA_039831735.1 Pirellulales bacterium | reverse complement strand
GAGATTCATGGCCTGCAGGCGTCGCAGGCGACTTTGTTTGCAGATTTCACATGTACCTTGGAGTTTTGAGAAATCCCATAAATCAATCGTAATGATGATATCCGAGGTCTTGAATTGGCTAAAAACAGTTTCAGCACACAATTCAACGTGTTGAGCATCTGGGACACAGTTTTGTTTTTCTTTGGGAAGACTTTCAACATAACCATTTCCCGCCCGTAAAGGCACAATACTCACATGCCGTACACCACATGTTTCTGCAAACCCAGTTGATTCGATTGCGGATCCTATGGCCTCCTCTTTTGAGAGGCCTGGTACTCCAAGCAAAATGAATGCCCTGACATCAATATTCCACGTTCTCAGTTGTTCGGATGCGTTTGCAAAATCATCAGTCGTCATTTTTTTGTTGAGATTCTTCAGTGCAGTCGGATGAATGGTTTCGAGGCCCATTGCTATTTCAAGTTGACCCGAGCACGCATCACGAAATTCTCGAATAATTGATTTTGTAAGGGAGGGATGATTTTCGACAATAACGCGATCAAACGAAGAGACTAATTGAGCGATACGTGGAAAGTCCTCAAATGGCACACAGCGTTCATCAAAAAAATTACTTCCGTTGTAAAGTTTGACCCATGTTGGCTTGAGTTCAGAGGACACGTGCAGCCCATGTTGGATCTGCTGAGGGATAGCTCCACGAGGTGTCGGACGACCAATAGTGTTTTTCCAGAGATCACACATGGAACAAGTAAAACGGCATTCACTCCCAGCAAGAATCATCACCCGTGTTGGAATCGCACACCCTCCTGTAGAAACGTCTAGTTCATCCCAAACAGCAACCGGGTGTTCTAAGGAAACAGAATTACGGGCTCCACGAAGATTTCTGATTTCAAAACTTGAAGTCACGTTGCGATGCCGTCAGTGAGGGTCTGAGAAACCTGTCGAGAAGAGGCAATCATGAAACAAACTATTTGATTGGGCTCACATCCTGTAGATTACCAATTGTTCATTTTTTTGAGTTCGTATTGGTATTTTGTTTGCTGTCTGGGTGTTTGGTACGCACAATATATGATCGCCAGAGATTCCTTGGGAGAAAGCTTCAATGACGAATAGTTTACGATGCTGCGTGGGAGTTGTATGTACTCTGATCGGTCTATGGGGCAATCCAACAGTAGCCGCCACTGTTCTGCTTGAAGCCGAAAGTTTTGATGATCCTGGTGGTTGGAAAATCGACACACAGTTTATTCGTCAAATGGGCTCACCGTACATGCTTGCCCATGGTCTTGGTCGTCCCGTGGCAGATGCTTCAACCAAAGTGTTGTTTCCTGAAAGTGGTGAGTATCACATCTTTGTCCGAACAAAAGACTGGGTTGCACGTTGGAATGCCTCTGGAGCACCAGGAAGATTTCAGGTATGTGTTAATGGAACTTCGGTTCGTGAAACATTTGGTACAGAAGGCGTGAGGTGGGGTTGGCAGTACGGGGGGGTCGTGCATGTATCGGCCGGTGAATCTATTGTGACACTTCATGATCTCACGGGTTTTGATGGTCGCTGTGATTGCATTGTTTTTTCTACAAGTGACAAGGCTCCTCCAAACGACTCTGGTATTCTTGCCGACTGGCGACGCAAGATGTTGGGTATTCCTAGTAAGCCAGAGTCCAAGGACCCCTATGATCTTGTCGTGGTTGGTGGAGGATATGCAGGCATGGGTTCAGCAATTTCTGCGGCTCGCATGGGCCTCAAGGTTGCGCTTATTCAAGATCGCCCCGTGCTGGGAGGGAATGGTTCAAGTGAAGTACGTGTGTGGGCAAAAGGACTGATTCGTCGTGGTAAGTATCCAAGAATTGGAGAGATCATTGAGGAGTTTTGTGACCATGCAAAAAAGAGCCCAGGATCGTATGAGGAGTTTGGAGATGACAAGAAAGAAAAACTGATCCGTTCAGAATCAAATATTGATCTTTTTCTCAATACACATGCCTTTGCGGTTGAGCGTGATGATCAGGTCATCACTGCTATCACCTGTTTCAATACTCGAACTAGCCAAGAATTAAGATTTCCAGGTGCATTCTTTTGTGACGCCACAGGGCATGCCACAGTTGGTTTTCTTGCAGGTGCAGAAACAGTGATGGAGCCAAAGGGAAGAATGGGAATGAGTAATATGTGGGCGTGGGCTGAGCGTGATTCGGAACAGCTATTCCCTGAAACTCCATGGGCCTTACCGCTTACCATGGCAGATTTTCCATATCCTCGTGACCATCATGGTCAATGGTTTTGGGAAAGTGGTTTTGATAAAGATCCACTGGCCGATGCGGAAGGTATTCGTGACTGGAATCTTCGGGCGGTATTTGGGGCGTTCAATGCCATGAAAAATGGTGATGGTTCAAAAGATCACCAAAACGCAGTGCTCACGTGGGTGGCATACATTGGCGGACCTCGAGAGAGCAGAAGAATTCTTGGTGATGTCGTGCTCAATCAGGAAGATATCGTTGAAAAGCGGGAGTTTTCTGATGGGTGTGTGCCATCCACATGGTCAATTGATTTGCATTATCCAAAAAAAGAATATGCAAAGAAGTTTCCCGACAATCCATTTATCTCCATTGCTGTTCATGACCGACGCGTTGATCGGAGTTATGGGTATCCTGTTCCCTATCGATGTTTTTATTCAAAAGATATACGTAATCTTTTTATGGCTGGGCGATGTGTATCTGTAACACATCAGGCCTTGGGCACGGTGCGTGTTATGAAAACATGTGGGATGATGGGTGAGGTGGTTGGCAAGGCTGCAAGTATTGCTCTCAAACATGGCACGACCCCACGAGGCGTGTATGACGATCATTGGAGTGAGATGGATGAACTTCTGCAACTGCCTGGAAAGGCGCGTCGCGCATCACCGTCATCACCGATTGAGATTCCGGCAGATGCATTGCCTCTCGCTGGGGCAGATGGGCCAATAACAGGTTTGGATCCTGCAAAGCTTGCACATGAAAAGTCAGCAGTTGTTCGTGATGATCGCGATGCAGTTCGAGAAGGGAACTGGAAAGAAGGGCAGGGACTGAAGGGGTATGTTGCTCATGGCTACCACTATGCGAGTCCTGATAGTGACTCACACGTGACGTATGAATTAAGAGCCCCATCTGCTGGTTCCTATGAAGTACTTGTATCATGGCAACCACATGCAAATCGTGGATCAACTGTGCCGGTTTTAGTGAAGGCAAACAATCGTCAGTCATCAGTCCGTTTCAATATGAAGGAAACGCCTCCTCTCAATAACTGTTTTGGTTCTGCCGGTCTCGTCAGTCTTGAAAAAGGAGATCAGTGTGTGGTGGTCATTAGTACTGAAAATGCAGGTGGATTAGCCCACGCAGACGCTGTGCTCCTCGTGCCGGTGCAATAATGTGAGCAGACCACGATTCGAGAGCATAGAATCATGGCGTCACGTAAGGCTTACGTGCTCATACTCAGGCGAAGGGGAAGAGGTACCATGAACATCTCATGTGCAATATGTCTTTGGAAAGTTGGTGTGTTATCTATTGTATGGGTTGCTTTGTTTTGTTTGCCTGAATGCAAGGCAGCCGAACTCAACACGATTACATCTGATTTAATCGCGATATCGCAGCAATTAGAAGAAGAAGGTCCCCCTCGAGGAAAAGAGGCGGATTGGATTATCGGTGATCATCTCATAAAAAATGATCGTATTATTGCAGTGATTGGTGCGACAAAGCCAACACGTCATGCCAATATGACGGTAAAAAACGTTGGTGGTTGTATCATTGATCTCACAGCGATTTCACAACAAAATGATCAGTTGAGCGCATATTATCCGCTTGGAGGTGTTGCAAGCTACACAACGACGTCTGTTTTGGGAAAAGATATCGAAGACACTCCAGTCTCAGTTGAGGCTCCTCAGGTGAGCCTCACTGTCAGTTCTCCAGCGCGTGAAGGTCAGCCAGCGATTGAAACAACCTATTCACTCTCTGATGGAGACGAGTATATCGTTGTGACCTCTTCTCTCAAAAACCCTCATTCAAAAACCATTGAGGTTTCTTTGACTGATCGAGTACGAGCAGATCGGACTTTTCTGTCTGCAGTCGACACACAGGTTGGCTTCGTCTGGTGGGATGACGAGTGGTTTGGTCAAGCATATGGATCGTTACCGGTGGAGGCAGCTATTGCAACGAAAAATGAACCAGTTGCAAAACGGTCGTCACGTGATCCTGTGACTTTTATGATCGATGGAAGCACAAAAATTTCACTAAAGCCAAATGAATCAACGCAGTTGATCCGATATGTTTTCCCTGCTCCTCATCTTTTGGCAGCTCGTGCATTGGCTGCAAGGATCACAGGTCAATCGACTGTCCCGGTCACATTTCTAGTTGAAGATCCAGATGGGCCAGTCGCCGGTGCAATGGTTACCGTATTTGATGGCAATGTGGCGTATGGTGCAGGGCGAACAGGATTAAATGGTCAGTTGACAACCACGCTCCCTCAAGCCTCGACAGGGTACCGCTGTGTTGCGCAAACAGTTGGGCGCGGGAGGGTAGAGCATGTCTGCGGGCCATTGTCAGATGAAAAAACGATGACGTTGGTTTTGCCTAAGCCCGGATATGTGGTTGGACGCATCCATGATGCTTCCAACCAACCCATTCCGTGCAAGGTGCAGTTTCGTCGAAAGCGGGTTGAAGAAGAAAAGGATCCTGCAGATCCTGACTTTGGCCCAGATAGTGGGCACACCGCGGTCAAGAATCTTGTGTACAGCCATAATGGACAATTTCGTCAGGAGATTGCTCCAGGCAGCTATGACGTTATCGTCAGCCTCGGGCCTGAGTATGACGCAGTCTTTTTGCCCCTTGTGGTAGAGGCAGGGAAGGATTCATCCCTTGAGGCAGTGCTTCGACGCTCGGTTGATACGCGAGGGTGGGTGAGTAGTGATTTTCACAGTCATGCATCTGAATCTGGGGATAATACAACAAGTCAACTCGGTCGAGTGCAGAATCTTTTGTGTGAACACATTGAGTTTGCTCCATGCACAGAACACAATCGAATCTCCTCCTATACACCGCATCTTAAGCGTTTGGGTGTCAGTCATCATATGGCGACATGTACTGGGATGGAACTCACAGGTTCATTGCTTCCTGTCAATCACCAGAATGCCTTTCCGCTTATTGAACACAGGCATACCCAGGATGGTGGTGGTCCGTCTGTGAACAACAATGATCCACTTGCTCAGATTGAACGACTTGCTCTCTGGGATGATGGCAGTCAAAAGATTGTTCAGATGAATCATCCAAATCTCATTCAGATTCTTGGGGATCGTGACACAAACGGACAACCCGACGCTGGGTTTGAAAAAATGCTTGGTTTTGTTGATGTGATTGAGGTGCACCCACCAAATCTTATTTTTTCAGGAACGCCATCTGGTGAAGATGCGCGCAAGAATAAAATGTTTGTATGGATGCAAATGCTGAACTTGGGCTACCGCGTACCAGGAGTTGTGAATACGGATGCTCACTATTCCTTTCATGGATCAGGTTGGCTTCGTAATTGGATAGCATCTCCAACAGATGATCCGGCGGATGTCAATGTCGAGGACATGGTGCGTGCATCTGAATCTGGCCGACTTGTCATGAGTAATGGACCCTTTCTTGAGGCAAGTGTTGTAGCAGAGCATGATGGAAAAGTTCTCAAAGGAGGTCCTGGTGAAGATGTCGTTGACAAGGATGGAGCAGTAAAGCTCTCTGTGAAAGTTCAATGTCCGAATTGGTTTGATGTGGACCGTGTGCAGATATTTATCAATGGTCGTGCTGAAGAACTTCATGACTTTCGACGTCGTGAGGACCCAAGCCTTTTCTCCCGAGATGTGGTTCGATTTCAGCATACAATTCCAATTCAGCTGAAGTGTGACTCGCATCTTATTGTGGCAACCATTGGTGAAGAGTCAGCGTTGGGTCCAGTGATGGGTCCTCAGCACATGAATAAAAAACCTGTGGCGGTCACAAATCCGATATTTGTGGATATTGATGGGGATGGCTTCAGTCCAAATGGTGATTTGCTTGGACTTCCTATTCCTCATCAGGCAACACCAACGCATCGTCGTCGGGTTCATGCTCATGCCCACCCACATGGACGGGATCACTCACACTCAAAAAAGGAAAACAATGGAAGCCCGAGCATTTCTCGATGAGCCATATTCATTGAGTCAGAATGATCGCCGACGTTTTCGTGAAGATGGTTTTGTGCATCTATCGAATGTGCTGAATGCGGATACGTTATCGTACTTCGAAAAAGAAATTACGGAACTGACGTTTCTGAATAATAAAAATGCAGATGTTCCCATGAAGAAGCGGGATACGTATTCACAGGCATTCATCCAAGTTGGGAACCTTTGGACAAAGGGCGAAGTTGCAAAAGAACTTACCTTTTCGCGTCGGCTTGCTCAGATTGCTGCAGAGCTCCTCGGGACACGGGGTGTTCGGCTCTGGCATGATCAAGCTCTTTATAAAGAGCCTTCCGGAGGGTTTACGCCATGGCACGCTGATCAGCAGTATTGGCCAATGGCAAGTGCTCTTTCGGTAACAGCGTGGATACCATTGCATGCAATTCCATTGGAGCAGGGTCCTCTCTCCTTTGGTCGGGGAAGTCATCGAAAACGAATCGGTCGTGAACTTGCGATTTCTGATGATTCAGAGC
>JBDOMS010000145.1:0-1631 GCA_039831735.1 Pirellulales bacterium | reverse complement strand
TCCCGCAACCCTCGACGACGGAACGTCCAATCCTGAGGCGGGTGATAGCGGCGTCGAAGGTTTAGTGTTTATTCCAGCTGAACAGTCACCAACATCAAAACACCTTGTGGTTGTTGGAAACGAAACCAGTGGGACTACAACCGTGTGGGAGGTCGTCACAGACCATGACTGAGATACGTAATCTTTGAAACGGGCACGAGAAAGACTTTCTACGCAACTCTCCTTGTCGTCATCTCAACGATTGCATGTGTCTTAGATCTTCTGATCTCATGACGTTTCTTCTCTGAAGCCACCAACGGAACCTTCACATTTTTGCGAAGCACTCTTTCCGACTTCCGATGAAACAGAATCGAATGCCTTATTCCAACCCCCCTCTGTGAGGACATCCACTTGCAGATTTGAAAATGCCTTGGTATCAACAAAGACTTTCGACGACGTTGACGTTACTCGTTATCCCCGAGCCTTCGCCTTATGCTTCGTTCAGTTCTTCTCACCAACTCTTTTGTCTCATATTGACTTCGTAAGGTAGCAAAATGGCGATTCAAAACGAAGACGAATGGAACGCTTTAACAGATGTCATACCGCAAGCGGGTGACATTATGATCAAGAAAGTTTTCAGAATACATGGCCTTCTTGATGGTGCTATATGTACTGGACAAAGAGCCTACAAATATACTTATGATAGAGGACACCACACATCGGAACACGCAGCTATTTGTATCGGCCCTAATTTTGTTGCAGAGGCTGAGGGCAATGGCATTGTTGCAAATTCTCTTGCAACAGATGACAGAAAAACGACGAAGTATATTGTCTACAGATGCCAAAATCGCGACGTGACTACAGATGCCACACGCCTCGCGGAAATGGTTGCTCGTGGAAGAAATAATCTTCAATACGACAAGAGGAACCGCCATACGGGCGGTGGCTACGCATTGTCTGCAGGCGTGGGAGCCATGATACGGCCCATTTCTCCACAGGTTCAGCTTATGATGCACGCAGCCGCACCTGCATACTTGAAGAATATTATTGATTATGCTGAAGGCAGGACCAATGATCGCATGTGGGCGTACTGTTCGATGTTTGCATGTGCCGTCTACGAAGCTGCCTGTATCACCCAAGATGGGGGATTTGACAGATTCAACTATCGGCAAGGTCCAAACTATCGACAATATGCACTTAAATTGAATCCCTACCATGTCACCCCAATTATTTATGAGGATCGACTCGAAAGGCATACTGCCTATGACCTACGCGGCAAATTTATATTTGATCGCCCAGATGACAACAATAATGTTGGAAAAAAAGCAATCGATGTCTTGGAAGGATTGAAGCAAGCTGTCGAGGATTACCATAAAACTCACCGAGGTGGTGGTGTGGGAGGAGGACAAGCTCTCAAAATACGATTTGGTCTGAGACGAGTCAGCCCAGAAAGCCAAAAAGCACTCGAGGAGCTATCAAAAGCAATAAAGGATTGTGATGCCCACAGGAATGCAAAGCAACGCTTTTATCAAAAAGTAGATTTTTTATCTGCGCTGGTGGTCCATCTCATCCAATACCAAGATCATGCTAATATTGAACGTCTCATGATCACCAATAGAGGCCGCGATCTCCTGAAACTTGTCAGGACGAAA
>JBDOMS010000046.1:0-1634 GCA_039831735.1 Pirellulales bacterium | reverse complement strand
AGAGCGTGTTGACGTTTTCCAATCTCGCAACGTCCACCATATCGATCCAGTTTGAGATTCTTGGCAAAGCCGTGTCAGACATTCCACCGATAACATCATGCGCAACTGCATGAGGTGAGAGTTCAGCCAGGGAGTTGAATTGGGTGAATAATGTCTGGGCCTGCTGGAGAGCGACACTCTGATTGAAGTATTGAGATACGTTGACTCCTGCTTGCGCATTGCCAGGTACAGGAACAATTCCAAGGTCACCTTCAGGCATGTGTGTTTCGCTCAGTGGCACGCCGGCATTAATGTCTGCACCACGAATTTTCTCATAGAGCGCGTTTGGACGATTATTGAACATGGGGTCACGGAACCCCTGGGGGAGGGCACTGTTCTCAGGTATACGGTAGTCCCAATAGGGGAGCGCCCATGTTTCGACATCTGCATCACTGAGTTCAGCAGCGAATGGAGAATCAACGTTAGCTTTTTCATCAATCAGTACTTGCCGGACAACTTTTTCGAAAGCAGCGATATACAGCCGATGCCAAGCAATGAATACAACGCTGAAATTCTGCGTAGGAATAGTCGGATCGGCACCTTGGGCTTGAGACCATAACTTGACCCAGTGATTGCAGTTATTGAGAACAACTTCCCAGTCTTGAAAAGCTTGGTCCGCTTCTGCCGTCGTCATGAATCCAAAGTCAATCATCCCTTGCTTCAGGCTGTTGAGGGTTGTCCAAAAGGTTCCATGGATTCCGGCCTGAACATCCCAGCTAAACGGATGACTGGAATGAAAGCCTTTCATGACATCAACGGCTATTCGATAAAGATCAATTGCATGTGCTCCCTCTGGCGTGTGCGCACCATAACGAATGAAGTCAGAATTTCCGGTTTCGAGCGATGCGTCCTGGAAGTCTTGCACGAGTTCGGAGAACGTGAGTAACGACTGTGATGCCGTTGAAGGGTCGCCTTCTCCGTGCGTGTTTGCCGCTGAAACGCTCAGTGTGTAATCGCCTGACTGCAGACCCGTAAGCTCGATAGTCGTGCTGTTGGTTACAGTCATTTCTTGAGCCATGCCATTGTCCGCTGATACGATGTAATGGGCAGTTGGGGCAGCAGAAGCGGCCTGAGACCAAGAAACGGTCAGTTCACCATCTGCATTCGAATTTGCCTCTACGTTTTGTACGGCCCCCGGCAACAAAGCTGGATCTGGCACAACACTCGAACTCCCGTCGTCCCAGCCAATGATTTCGAATGCTTTTTGTGATTCCCCATCTGTCGCTTCTGGTCTCCACTGCAGTTTGTCATGCGCCTGGATGAGACGATTGTTAAAAAATTGAAGAAGGGCTCGTGGACTACTGGTTTGTGGCACGGATGAGATATTCTGCCATTGATTGGCTGATGCGTCCCACTTCTCAACCAGAGAGCCTGGGGCAACACTCTTGACGATAAAACTTTTAGTGTCTTGCCCCACCAGTTCTGATTTTTCGAACACAACTGGAGTTGGACCGAACACTGATTTATCCATGTAAACCGTACGAGTTGGTTCAAGGGGCGGTCTGGTGAACGTCGATGCATCAAGAGCGATACGTTGTTCCAAGGACTCAAGTGAGAGTATCTTTGAACGCCTGTTTCCACGTTGACTTACAGCA
>JBDOMS010000272.1:0-6718 GCA_039831735.1 Pirellulales bacterium | reverse complement strand
AAAACACTATCCCGCGTGAGAGGTTTCTTGGCTGCCTGAAGTCGCATAACCACGCATTCATATTGTCTGGCTACCTTTCAGGCCTTTCTTTCTTTTTGGCAACGACCGCCAAGGACGACGCTTCCTTGCTCAGGAAGCATGGGCACCCTCAAAAGCGGGTACAATAAGACAGTCGAACTCAGGCAAATTTCAAAAATTACCACGGGGCACATTGATGAATTTAGGGCCAGTGTTTGCTAGTGATAACATTATCCGGTGCTTCTATCGAAATAATTTATTATCGAGAGCCTTCAAAACAATCTGTGACCAAGTCTCAAAGCGTTCCTGATCATTCAGAAGAGACGGCAGAGACTCAAACCCACACTCAATGAGTTCGCTTTCCCGGGAGGTCACGTCAGGCTGTTCCACCTCAATGATGTGCACAATGCCGAGGTGCACGCTCCCTACAGCATTGGAGTCATCATTGATGAGTCCGACACAACGACTCGTCCAGTTGCCTTCAATACAAATCTCCTCATCTAATTCCCGCTGCATCCCGGCTTCATACGACGTGTTATCGCCGTGGGCTCCATCGGTGCTGGAAATATGACCACCGATTCCAACCGAGCGTTTTGCATGCAATCGTGCTTCACCCTGACCACCTCCACGCGTATAGGCAAAATACCTGAGCGTGCCGTCGGCGAGGCGATGCGCAATGACACAATAGGGAATGAGTTGCTTGAATGATGGATCGTCTTCAACCGTCGCACGTGGTCGCCAGGTCGTGTTCGTAGCGTCAAGCAAGACCGGCAAATAGGATTGCGTATCACCACAAAAACCTTGGAACGATCCAACTTTGTCAAAGAGTGAACGCGGTACAACGAGTACGTCTTCTTGCGGAATTCCTGACATCGTGACTCCTACTCAATCAGCATGGCATCGCCATAACTCAGAAAACGATACTGCTGACGGACAGCCTCCTCGTAGGTCCGCTGGATGAGCTCACGGGAGGCGAACGTGCTCACCAGTACCATGAGGGTTGTCCGCGGCATGTGAAAATTCGTCAACAGGCAATCAACGATCTGGAAGGAAAACCCGGGTTTGATGAAAAGATCCGTCGGCCCAAGCCATGCCGAGAGCTCTCCGGCCGGTGAGTGTTTGGCTGCTGTCTCAAGGGTGCGAACGGCTGTGGTTCCAACCGCAATCACACGGCCACCACGATCGCGTGTCTCTTGAATTGCTGCAACCGTTTCGTCCGGACATGCACACCACTCGGTATGCATGGCATGATCCTCCAACCGATCACTTGTGATTGGACGAAACGTATCTACTCCCACATGAAGTGTCACAGAGGCCAACCGAATGTTTCGATGGCGAAGTGATTCAAGAAGTGCCGCTGTGAAATGAAGGCCTGCCGTCGGAGCTGCTGCGGAACCGGACGTATTTGCAAAGACCGTTTGATACCTGTTTTCATCCGTATCCTGCTCAACACCACCTCGAATATAACTAGGTAGTGGAACGCGGCCAACCTGCTCTAGCATGGCATCAAGATGCCCTGAAACCGTTGGTTGCACGATCCAGGTACCACCCTGACCGCGGGCAACCAATATCAGGGCGAGGCTTTCCTGCTGTGATCGATCGAAGAGCACGATCCGTTCACCAACCTTTGGTCGGCCACGCGTGCGGGCAAGAATCTGCCATGTGCCGGATTGCGCATCTGCTCGTAGAAACAATCCTTCCCACTTGCCACCTGTTGCCTCCCGACGCCCCACAAGTCGTGCTGGTACGACGCGTGTGTCGTTGACAATAACCAGATCATCAGGACGCAACATATCAGGGAGATCACGAATGTATCGATGGCCCATATCCCCATTTTCGCGATTGACACAGAGCAGACGAGCATCACTTCTTGTTTCAAGCGGATGCTGGGCAATGAGTTCTTCGGGAAGGTGATAATCGTAGCAATCGACGTCGGACATGCACCCTATCTTACACGCAACAACAAGACCTCAGATTTATTCAACTGGTAAAAGATGTGGCCAGGCTGCCGAGAGTTTTGACTGCGCAGGGACTTCAAGCCGGGTTCCCGGCACAAGAGACACCCGTGGATTGAGTGATCGATTCCAGGCAAAGAGTGCACGATAAACGCGTCCATCTCCGTAAAGTCTTTCAGCAAGAGACCACCAAGAGTCTCCTGCCACCGTGATGTAGGTCCCATCAGCCGCACGAGCGCTTCCTGGAGGACCCTGAACAACATCGGAATATGCTGTTGTTGCAATATCTGTCTGCTGAAGACGGGCTGCTCCAGATTGTGCCTCGTGGAGATGATTCTCCGCTGCAAGACCAGCCGCTGACCGAGACATCTGCGGTGATGCAATCGGATCAGCCAAGACGACCATATCAGTATCAAGTCTCTTTGGCTCCTTGATGGCTGGCGGGGCAGAGTCGTGAGTAGCATTTTGAAAGGGGTCACGAACGGGAGGAGCCATCGCTCCATCCAAAACGTCCACAGTAGACGCCGAGCCATTCGATACGTCTCCAGCGAAGTCAGACAGAGCCTGGCTTTGCATTCCGGAATAGCGATCTGGTGGAGCGGGTGAAACGAGTGACGACACGTCCTCACTCGTCTTCGTTCCTCCGATACGAACGGCTGATTCGGAATACGATGCAGTAGGGCTGGATAGTCCTTCAGACTCGCCTGCCATCTCGCTGCCCTGCATACGTTCACTCGCCCCATCGGGAGGTCGTGGAGAGAGCAACTTCATCGACAACACGCCTACAAACGTGCCGGCAAGCAGCCCAAGAATAGCGAGAAGAATATGCTGTTCGCGTCCCATTAGGTCATCCGTGACCGGTCAAAAAGGAGGCGAATTGTGAAAAAAAAAAGCCCTCAACGCCAGATCGACTCATTCGAGGGAAAATAGACAAACCAAGTGTTCTACGAACCCTCTCCTACTCGCTGAGCGACTCTCAATTTCGCGGAACGACTTCTGGGATTACGAGATCGTTCTTCAGGAGACGCCTCGATTGGCGATCGCGTCATGTTGAGCCACGTCTGCTTGCAACGGAACGCCTGCTTGACCAGTCGATCCTCAAGCGAATGAAACGAAATCACTGCACACCGGCCACCGTGAGCGAGCCGTGTTGGAATCCGCTCCAAGGCGGTACGAAGTGATTTCAACTCCTCATTCACTGCAATTCGGAGTGCCTGGAAGGTTCGAGTGGCCGGATGAATGCGAGATGGGGTCGACTGCCGTGGCATAGCCGACATGACAACGTTCGCAAACTCTCGTGCGGACTGAATGGGACGCTTCTCACGAATGGCAGCTATTTTTCGTGCAATGCGTCGGCTATGCCGCTCCTCGCCAAATTCAAAAATCAGATCGGCCAGACGCTCAGGACGCATTCGCTGCACCAACCGCCAGGCCGGCTCGCCCTCGGTTGGATCAAAACGCAAATCCAACGGCCCGTCTGACTGAAAGGAGAACCCTCTCGAATCGTCCGCAAGTTGATCACTGGAAAGACCAATATCAAGAAGAACCGCATCAACCTCGTCAATGCCAACGGCATCCAAAACCTCAGGAATATGACAGAAATTGGCTTGTGCGAACCGCACGGGAAGATCGGCAAGGTGTCGTGATGCACGGTCAATTGCCTGAGGATCACGGTCGATCGCCACCACAAGACCAGCGGAACCGACGGCGTTTGCCAAAAGGCGTGTGTGCCCACCTCCTCCAAGCGTACCATCCACCACGCGCATGCCCGGACGAACAGCGAGAAATGACAGGACCTCAGCTGGTAATACACTTTCGTGGACAGTGAATGATTGAGTCACACTACCAGTGTACCGTCAGCAATCCGATCAGTTTTAAGGGGGCAGGCAGCATTCACCATATTGGTTGATGCAAACCTCACTCAAGCAAGATTCTTACTCTGCCGTCCCACTAAATTTATACGATGGATTCGTTGGATCGAAGTCTGCGTCCGTGAAGCCTTGATTCACTTTGAGGTTCATATAGGTGTACTCTTCCATGAGCACTGGCTGGCCTCCTGCTTCATGCGGCCAGTCGTATGCTTCATAGCGAATTGGTACCGTGAGTTCATCATCAATAAACACCCGTGCGAGATGAAAACGAAAGTTTCTCCGAGGGGTCGGATGAACAACCTGCACGCACGTACAAATGCGACCGTTGACCTTCGCGTTTGGATAAAAATTCACTTCACATTCACCGAAGTTCTTGTCATGTTCGGCAACTTCCACAAGCCGCCTTGCAAGGTTTTCAACACCAAACTCTGTAATCGGGTATCGATTTCCAGTCATTGCTAGCATGCTCTGAGGCTTGAGGGAAACGGTCCCCATCATGGCCCGAACACCACTGCCCGCGTGCGCTAACATGTTATTTTCATTTTTGCCATCAACATAAATAACTTCTTGCCCCTTCACATCTTCGGGACCCAGAAAGTACAGATAGACACTGAATGGTTCCTGACGCACCTTGCTGAACATGTACTGATGCTCACCAAGTTTTCCATCGATACGTTCCCGTTTTACCATCGTGCATGAATAGTCTTTGATATTGGCTCGTATCGATTCCAGACCTTTCGCCGCTAACTCAAGCGCTGGTTCCAACGGATGCTCACCCACAGCTGCCGCGTTGGCCTCTCCAGCACCTTTATTCATTTTTGATGCATCACCCGCGGGAATCAGTCCTGGGCCTTGAGCAGTGTCTTGCGTCTGCGTGGGAGCTGACGCCTGATCCTCCGCAAGCACAACGCCCGCTACAGCGCAAAGTGGTGCGGCCATAACGAGATACCGAAAAATGGAAAACCAATGCGTACCGACCATATCACCCTCCGTGGATCTTGGGCGTTCGATTTGAACAGCAAGCAGCCATCATGCCACCAGCTCTTTTTCTGCAACAACGAGGAGCACATCCGAATGTTTTGGATCTTCGGTTTGTATCATCGCACATCATGCTAACTGTCATGAGAAACACTCTCTACACCGGAATGTTCCGGAGAGACCCACAAGTTTGACAGCCTTGTACGCCTCTCAGGCTGCGGGAGTGTAACGGAGGCTGCCTGCGCCGACCATGCCAGGTTTTTCCCATTTTTCAGGGAAAAAACCCTTTCGCTTGCTCCTTTTTGGGTCGTCAACCATGCTCGGGGAAACTTCTTGACCATCCTAAACGGTATATCCTCCCATTCATGGCTCACACAGAATCTCTCCCAAATCCAACGGATGTTGTCATCACCCGAGTGGAATCGATGCCATTCGGTGAAAATACATATATTGTGAGACGGAAGGGGGATACTCGTTGTCTTGTCATCGATCCTGGCTTTGAGCCCGATCCAATTGTTGAAGCCATTGAGTCAAACCATCTGTTACCAGATTCCATTTTGCTTACCCACGGACACTCTGATCATATTGCAGGGAACGGATCGCTGCGAAAAATCTGGCCTTCTTTACCAATCCTGATTGGAGCCAATGACGCCCACAAGTTACAGGATGCCCAAGCGAACCTTTCAGGACCATTTGGTTTTCTTGTAAATAGCCCACCTGCCGACCGCCTCCTCAATGATGGAGACATGATTGAACTTGCGGGTCTTTCACTCAGCGTCCACGAGATTCCGGGCCATTCCATTGGACATGTTGTGTTTAGAGTTCATGATTGTACACCACCACTTGTTTTTGCAGGGGATGTCCTTTTTCATGAAGGCATCGGCCGGACTGACTTTGCTGATGGCAATTTTGAGTCTCTTGCATCAGGAATTCGCAACATTTTGTACAAACTTCCCAATGAAACCCTCGTTTTCCCAGGACACGGCGCCCCCACAACCATTGGGCATGAGCGCTCACATAATCCGTTTGTCCCAGACCTGCGAGCGGGCAAATGACCTCAGCAACAGACTCCGCGACCCACGTCAAAGAGCATATCTCTCAACAGCGATTGACCAAGTGGGGTCCGGCAAGAAAAGATGCTGATATGCTTTCCCCTGCTGATCCCTCACCTCCGAAGCCTGTTGCCCACACCTCAACGTCTCGTTCCCCGGTCTGTCGACTTGCTGGACTGATTCTTGCCGGACTTGCCAGACTCCTCTCTGGATCAAGTGTTCGTTGGATTGCAAGCCAACCAGATACCTGCCAGCGTGTTTACTTTGCGAATCACACCAGTCATCTTGATGCCCTTGTTATCTGGGCGTCGCTACCGCCGTCAATCCGAGAGATCGCACGACCGGTTGCTGCCAAAGACTATTGGTCACGTGGTTTCGTTCGTCGCTGGCTCGCCAGTGATGTCTTTGATGCGTTGCTTATCGATCGTACAGACATCAAAGTGCACCAAAGTCCGGTTGATCTGATGATCCGAGAAATAGGAACGACACGATCACTTATTGTCTTTCCTGAGGGTGGACGAAGTGTCACAGGCGAAGTCGGTGAATTCAAGAGTGGCCTGTACTATTTGGCAAAGAAAAGACCTGACATTGAATTGATACCAGTTCACATCGATAACCTGAATCGAGTTCTTCCCAGAGGGGAATTTCTTCCTGTACCACTGCTCTCATGCATTACATTCGGTCCGCCACTGTGGCTCGAACTCGGTGAACAGAAAGCTGACTTCCTTGCTCGAGCTCGGCGTGCTGTGCTGGCACTCAAGGAGTAGCCTCACATGAATGACGTTCGAACCATCGTGTTAGTGACATGCGTGCTGGGACTGCTTACTGCTGCCACCGGAGTCGG
>JBDOMS010000468.1:0-1646 GCA_039831735.1 Pirellulales bacterium | reverse complement strand
CTTGTGGTGGAGCATGAATTCCAAAGCAATGAAGTCGGCCCTCGATCGAAGAGAATTTTGAATGTGGTGACCTTCTCCTTCCACTTTGCAGATCGCAACGGCAATGTCATTTTTATTTACATAGGTGTGAAGCACAATTTTTTTGCCATAGTGCTCTGTAATGGGATCGGGATCACATGCAAGAAACCTTCGCCAGATGTCGATTCGTTTGTCACTTGAATACATTGTGATCCTTGGTGTTGTTGAGCCATGAAAGCTTTTGTCCTGATCTCCAATAACTTGCATGATAGAAGTTTGTGTCGTTTGATCATCTGGGTCGTGCGATCCCTTCGCCATTCCACAGCTCATTGGACAGACGGCGGCAAAAAGTGAGGACTCTTTTGCAAGCCGGTAGCAAAAGAGCCCTCCGCTTGAATGCCCTGTTGCATACATTGCCTTAGGATCTGCGATGCCATAGGAAATCAATGTCTTCACAATGGTCAGAACAAGACCAACGTCATCATGATCAACAGCATGAAAACCATCCATGAAATTCCATTTTGCGAGAGGTTGTACCGCTTCAACACTGACCAACAGCATATTGTGTTGAGTTGTCAGTGGTGCCCATCTTCTTGCCTGCCCCTCGGCACGTCCACCGGCTCCATGAAAGCAAAGCAGTACGGGGTAGATGGAATCTTTCTCAAAGTCATGTGGAGTGACGACCAGAAGACGGCGTGACTGGTTGTCATGCTCAATGTGAATTTCATTGAGGCTCGTTCGGAACGTGCTGGGATCTAGGGAGGGTATGAGACGTGTGTCAGTGTCATCGCATTGAGCCAGAGGTGACTGAAAGAGAAGTGCAAGTGCAAAGAAAGCTGAATAAGAGTTTCTCATGATGCCGACATTTTCCTTCAGGTGCATGTTCGGAAAGGATGTGTGTGAGGTCCATCAAATCATAAGTCTACATGAACCAGTGGTGTTTGGCATGCAAAGGACATGCAGGTTTATCAAGGAGCAGACCTTCACGGGCAGCTGTTCTTCGTTGAGAAAGAGAGGCTGGCTTCTTCGGCAAGGATAGAAGTGTCTGGATGGAAAAGCGATGTTGAAGTGGCCCGCCGCAGCTGAGAAAGCGGTTAGGACTGCGGCGGGCCTTCATCAACGATGATAGCCTTAGTACGACGACCGCAAGAGATTGTTCAGTGACAACAGTATCTTTTTATTCCATCACGTTTTTCAGGGAATAATGCCGTGAAATGCGAATGAACGCATCACGCATGCTTTCAATGTATGGTTCTAAAGCAATTTCCAAATCGGCACGGATGCATCGGCTCGGAGCGACGATATGGTCAGTTGAGGTGCGCTTTGGAATCTTGTGCACAGACGCAGCAGTTCACAAGTTTGGGAAACATCGACGTATACCCACTGTAGGTTTTTTTCTGGATGTCGATGGCTGATATGCGTGATCAATTAGTGTGAAAGCTGTGTCGCGGTCAACTCATGCCTTCGAATCAAAATCTCTTGACTTTCGGCTCATTAATGCTGTTGCTTGATCATCATTGATAAACTGTTCAGCCTTTGGGTCCCATTCTAGATCGCGTCCTAACATCAGTGCAATGTTGCACAGGTGACAAGACGTCATCGTTCGGTGGTGAGACCACACATCAGAA
>JBDOMS010000419.1:0-6771 GCA_039831735.1 Pirellulales bacterium | reverse complement strand
GGCTGAGAATTCATCAATGACTGCTGCTTGTCCAATGGGCAATTGAATTTGAAGTTGTGTACTGAGGGGGGCCTTGATCAGGAATTGTTCACCCATCTGTCCGGTTCGAGCAGCTGTGCTTGCTCGTTCATGACGGAGGATTTCACATGGAGTGCTTTGAGGGCTTATTGACCAGGTTGTTTCAGATTTTTCGCATTGATCTACGAATGACGATGCATTGACCAAGGGTGAGTAAACAAAAAGTTCAGCGATACCCAAAAGCACCACCAAGAGGTAGCCACTGACGAATTGGCAGGAATGGCAGTTGAGAAGGGGCATGATGTGTTCAACGAAGGGTGTCTTAAGAATGCTTGTAGCAGGCTTTTTGCCGTAATTTCCAGATCAGACACACCGAATTACCATTCTTCTCTGAATTCAGCAGTTTTTCTGTTGTGAACTGGTTACCATCATGGAAGATGACCGATTAAAGAAGTATCTATGAGCAGGATACCGACAAATACGTCTGAAGCTCTATCACGGATCCATGATCTGGATCTTGTCGAACCTGGCATATTGGATCAGGTTGTGAGAGAGATCGGTGGTACAGGTATCGCCATGGAGTCGCTCTTTCAAGCTCTCCAGCGAAGAGAATTCCTCACGCGTTATCAGGTTGAGCGGTTATTGAGAGGAGAGCGTCATGGTTTTTATTATGGTAAGGCAAAGGTGTTGTATCAGGTTGGTGCAGGATCTTTTGCACGGGTCTATCGAGCCGTTGATCGGGTGAATAATGCGACGCTTGCTGTCAAGGTACTTCGTCAGCGTTACGCAAGTGACAAAGCTCGTCGTAATGCATTCCAACGTGAAGGGATGACAGGTCGTCTTCTTGATCACAAGAACATTGTCAAAATTGAAGATGTTGGTGAGGAGAACGGAATTAGTTTTCTTACCATGGAGTTTGTTGAAGGACAAAACCTTCGTGAAATTATTCGTTTGCGTGGGGCATTCGAAGTTGGTCGTGGGCTTGATCTCATCGCTCAGGTAGCAAGTGCATTAGAATATGCACATAAAAAAGGCGTCACGCATCGTGACATGAAGGCATCAAATGTTCTTGTCTCTTCACAGGGGGTAGCAAAACTTGTGGACTTTGGTTTGGCTGGTGTTGCTGGGGTGAGTGACAAAGTGCTTTCGGCTGCACAACCACGAACGCTTGATTACGCCACGTTAGAGAAAGCTTCAGGAAAGCCAAATGACTCAACGAGTGCGGACATTTATTTTTTAGGAACACTCGGATACTTAGCCTTGGCAGGACAGGCAGCTCTTCAAGAATCACGGGATCGTGCAATCCGGGGGAACCCCATGCGATTCGTGTCTGTTGTTCCGCTCAGTCAATCCGCACCATATCTTCCTCTTGAGGTTGCTACATTCATCAACAGAATAATGGAACTGGACCCTGAAAAACGTTTTCAGTCTGCTGAGGATGTTCGGCGTGCAGTTGACGTACTTCTTAAGAAGCCTGCGTATCAGTTGCAATCGACTCATGATGTAGAAACTGTTGAACCGAAAAAGCAAACACAAACCAAAGCAAATGAAGGTTTGTCCAGTCAACGGGCATCGTCTCAGCGTCAGCCAACAATTATGCTTGTTGAAAAATCTAGAAAAGCTCAGGAAACACTGCGGCGATTTCTTCAAAACTTAGGATATCGAGTGCTCCTCACGGAAAATCCACGGCGTGCGCTTTCTCGATTTGGTTCACAGCCACGTCCTGCAGATTGTCTTGTTATGAGCGCTCAGGAACTTGGCACAGAGGTTGTGGAGGCTTTTAATCAGTTGTCGAAGGACACCTTTTTATCTGATATCCCTGCAATTCTTATCGCAAGCCCACGTCAAGAATCCGTGCTTTCTACGGCACACTTTGATGACAAGCGGCGACTCCTGCAAATCCCAATCAACTCGGAGAAAATGATATCCTTACTCATTGATCTCCTCGGATCAGCCAATCCTGGGACAGCGGTCAGTCGGTAGTCGAGTCAAATCGAGAAGTTGGTTTCGGTTATGGTTTTTTGTGATCTTTCTGTCTGATATTCAGTCCCATGCATTTTTCTATTCCGCGAGTTGTAGTCGTTGGGCGTCCAAACGTTGGAAAATCAAGCCTCTTTAATTGGCTTGTAGAAAAACGCATTGCTATTGATGATTCAACTGCTGGTGTTACTCGAGATAGGCTTATTCATCAAGTAGAGCTCGATGGCCATGTGATTGAATTAGTCGATACGGGCGGAATGGGTTTTGATGATCCTGATGGACTATCGGCAAAAATTGATACTCAAATTGAAGCAGGGCTTTCAGAAGCTGCTGTCATTATCTTTATGGTTGATGTGCGGAGTGGGCTGACTTCAGCTGATTTCGAAGTAGCAAGAAGAATTCGACGTGCAGGTTCCCCTGTACTTCTTGTTGTCAATAAGGCAGATGATCCAAAGCTGGATGTTCATGCTCATGAGTTTGATGCTCTTGGTTACGGATCCCCGTTGATCGTGAGTGTCCAGCAAAACCGAAATCGCGCGGAAGTTATTAGCGCAATTGTAAAGTATCTTCCAACGGTATCTTCAGATGCGAAAGAAGAACGTTCACTCCCTGAAATGAAGCTTGCGATTGTTGGTCGACGGAATGTTGGCAAAAGTACGTTCGTGAACTCTCTTGCTCATGAAGAGCGAGTGATCACAAGTCCTGTAGCCGGTACCACAAGAGACAGTGTTGATGTTCGTTTTGAAGTGGATGGACATTCATTTTTGGCAATCGATACCCCTGGATTACGTCGTACAAAAAGCCGAAGGACAGACATTGACTTCTATTCAACACACAGGGCACAGAGAAGTATTCGTCGTGCCGATGTCGTTCTCCTTCTATTTGATGCATCTGAGCCAATTGGCAAGGTAGATAAACAACTTGTCGATGAAATCATTGAGGGTTTCAAGCCAGTCGTCTTAGTAGTCAATAAATGGGATTTATATGTTGGTGATGTTGAAAGAAAAGAATGGACAACATATGTGAGGGATACCTTTCGAACAATGCCATGGGCACCCGTGATGTTTGTGACGGCCACAAGTGGTCGCAAGGTAAAATCAGTTATTGACGTTGCTCAACGCTTATTTCGTCAAAGCCGAGAACGAGTTACAACGGGTCGACTAAATACAATTATTCAAGAAGCCGTTACGGTAAATCCTCCTCCAGCAAATGCTCGACATCGAAGGGTGCGGATTTACTATGCCACGCAAGCAGAGGTTGCACCACCAACGGTGGTGTTGTCCACAAGCTCGCCAAAAAGTGTTCTAGAACCGTATCGTCGATATCTGCTGAGTTATCTTCGGCAAAACAGTCCGTTTCGGGAGGTGCCCATCAGACTCGTTGTCCGTGGACGAGGCACAGCCTCCGAATCGTAAACACTCCGAATTCCTGCTGCAGCAGCGTGTTTTCTGAGGTTCTTTGCGAGTTGAGCAACGAGAGGATATGTTTCTTGTTTGAGCCGTTCAGGGCTGTCCTATGGAAATCTATATCAAGACCTAACGCGAGCGCAAAAACAGGAGATGTTTATGTCCACCTCATCATTATCCAGCACAAGTGTCTCACGTCGTGAGGCCGTTAAGACTGTTGCCATTGCTGGTGGTGCCCTAGCAGCAATGCGAGGAGTTCACGCCCAAACACCTTCAACAGAACTGATAAAAATTGGTTTGGTGGGTTGTGGTGGTCGCGGTACTGGTGCGCTGACGCAGGCACTCAGTGTTGATGGATCGAATATCAAAGTTACTGCTGTTGCTGATGCATTTGAAAACAATATTAGCCGAACGCTTAAGGCAGTTGAAAAAATGAAGGACAAGGTCGATCTCCCAAAAGAGCGTCAGTTTCATGGGATTGATGCTTATAAAAAGGTTCTGGATCATTGTGATCTTGTCATTCTTGCGACGCCTCCAGGGTTCCGGCCATATCATTTTGAGGCGGCAATCAATGCTGGAAAACATGTTTTCATGGAGAAACCAGTATGTGTAGACAGTGCTGGGGCTCGGTTAGTACTTGAAGTAGCAAAGAAAGCCGATGAGACAAACCGAAAGGTTGTTGTTGGCTTGCAGCGACACTATCAGGCAACCTATCGTGAAACTATCAAGCGTGTTCGAGACGGCATGGCTGGAGATCTTATTGGGGGTCAAGTGTATTGGAATGGAAGTGGCATTTGGTATCGGAAGCGTGAGCCCGATATGAATGAGATGCAATTTCAGGTGCATAACTGGTATCACTTCAATTGGCTGTGTGGCGACCATATTTGTGAACAGCATGTTCACAATATTGATGTCGCAAATTGGTTTCTCGATATGGTTCCAGAATCTGCGTATGGTGTTGGAGGAAGGCAGAACAGAATAGTTGGCCAACCGAGTGAAATATACGATCACCATGCCCTGAATTTCAGCTATCCCAACGGGGTTCGAATAGCAAGCCAATGTAGACAATTCCCAGGCGGTCAAAACCGTGTGAATGAAGAATTTCAGGGCACGAAGGGATTTGTGAAAATTGGTGAAATTACTGATTATTCGGGGAAAGTTCTCTGGAAATACGAAGGCCCATCGAAGTCCAAAAGTAAAGAAGCCGGGGGCTCAACAAATCCCTATCAGGTTGAGCACAACGAGTTGCAGGCCGCAATTCGAAATGACACGCCACTCAATAATGCCTATTACGGAGCGACGTCTAGTTTTTCAGCAGTACTCGGTCGAACAGCAACGTATAGCGGCAAGCCACAAGAGTACAAAAAGCTACTTGCTGCAGACTTCAACCTGATGCCAGAAAATCTTACTTGGGACTCAGTGCCACCTGTCGTTCCAGATCAAGATGGCAATTATCCTTTACCGATGCCCGCAACGTATAAGATCGCAACAAAAATGATCTCCTAGGTGGTGGTGAGATAAGACGGCATGAAAATAGGTGTCCCGAAGGAAACAAAGCGAGATGAGTATCGCGTTGCAATGCTTCCTGTCGGGGTAGAAGAATTAGTTCGTGCAGGTCACAGCGTTTTTCTTGAAAAAAATGCTGGGTTAGGTTCGGGCTTAGTTGATGATGTATATGCTCGCTGTGGTGCAATTTTGGTTGATACAGCAGAGGAACTTTTTTCCACTGCGGACCTGATTGTAAAAGTCAAGGAACCACAGCCGGCTGAATTGAATTTGATTCGGCCGAGTCAAATTGTTTTCACATATTTTCACTTTGCGGCAAGCCGTGAACTGACTAACGGGTTTTTGGCAACTGGTGCGACGGCTGTGGCGTATGAAACATTGCGCGATAAAAATGGAAAACTCCCACTGCTCATCCCGATGAGTGAAGTGGCTGGACGGATGAGTATTCAGGAGGGTGCAAAGTATCTTGAAAAGCCTCAAATGGGTCGAGGTATCTTACTTGGTGGTGTTCCAGGCGTGGCTCCTGCCAATGTGTTAGTTCTTGGGGCGGGAACGGTTGGGGCGAACGCTGCAAAAGTGGCAGCTGGGTTTGGAGCAAATATTGCGTTACTCGATACAAATCTCAGCAGGTTGCGATATCTTGATGATGTGACTCCTCCAAATATTGATTGCCTGTACTCAGATCGCCATACCATTCGTGATCGTCTGAGTTGGGCAGATCTTGTCGTAGGCAGTGTACTGATCCCTGGTGCTCGGGCACCACATCTTGTGGAATCGGGCGATCTTCACCTCATGAAATCAGGTGCAGTGATCATTGATGTTGCTATAGA
Organism: Pirellulales bacterium; assembly: GCA_039831735.1. Lineage (GTDB taxonomy): Bacteria > Planctomycetota > Planctomycetia > Pirellulales > UBA1268 > CACORA01. Next base: position 1,031 of record JBDOMS010000419.1, on the reverse strand, counting down.
TCAAGGAGGGTGTATTGCAACAAGTCGTCCAACATCCCATGCTGAGCCCACGTTTGTAGTGGATGATGTGGTGCATTACTGTGTGACGAATATGCCCGGGGCTGTTGGGCGAACAAGTACATATGCTCTCTGTAATGCAACATTGCCCTATGTGCTGACGCTTGCGCAAGCGGGAAGTGTAGAGAAAGCTTCTCATTGCGACAGTATGATCCGTTCAGCAGTCAATATATTAAATGGAAAAATTGTCTGTAAAGCAGTTGCCGATGCGTTCGGAGAAAAATATGAATAAGCCAAAGTCTGTCCAATGGATCGGGAACAGTGATGGCTATGTGGAACTCATCGATCAAACACTGTTACCGCTCCACATAAAATATCTCGAATGTCGTGATGTTTCAGCTGTGGTTGAAGCGATAAAGAGCCTTCGGGTACGAGGTGCTCCAGCAATTGGTATTGCCGGTGGGTATGGGGTTGTGGTGGCAGCTCATGAGGCCCGAAGACAGGGTCTTTCACCCACGGAATCTCGATTACACATTGAAAAATCCGCTGAAACACTTGCGTCGGCCCGCCCGACTGCGGTCAATCTTCGTTGGGCGGTTGAGCGAGTAACACGTATTCTCAAGTTACTCTCTGGCGATGCATCAATTGATATCATTTCGGATGCTCTTTTGAGGGAAGCACGAAAAATTCATGACGAGGATCGTGCGTTGTGCGCAGCGATCGGACAGCATGGAGCCTCTATCTTGCCGGAGGGCGGAGTCCTCACTCATTGCAATACTGGAGCACTGGCAACTGGAGGAGATGGGACAGCACTGGCCGTGATAACAACAACATGGCGTCAAGGGCGTCGCTTTGAGGTTTTTGCTGATGAGACACGGCCTCTTCTTCAAGGAGCTCGCCTTACAGCTTGGGAATTAGTGCAGCACGATATTCCCGTCACAGTGTTAGTCGATGCAGCTGCGGCACACCTTATGAAGTCAGGTCGTGTTGGATCAGTCATCGTAGGAGCTGACCGTATAACAGCGTGTGGTGAT
>JBDOMS010000367.1:0-1648 GCA_039831735.1 Pirellulales bacterium | reverse complement strand
AGACAGAACATGAGGACTGGGAAAAGACACTTCGGGGAAAAAAGAAACAGGCTTCAACTGGGAGGCTGAATCGCGACACTCCGAACATAGTCCTGATCTTCTCTGACGATCTTGGGATTGAAGCACTCAATGCCTACGGTGGCCATGATGTCCGAACACCACATATCGACAAACTGGCAGAAGACGGAATGGTGTTTACCCATTGCTTTGCGAACCCTGCCTGTTCTCCATCCAGAGCCGAAATCATGACGGGTACCTATCCGAGGTTCACCGGTATCAAGCATGTGCTGGCGAAGTGGAGCGATGACACCTGCCTGGATCCGAAGCAGTTCAATAGCTTTGCCAATCAACTTAACAAGGTGGGGTACGCAACTGCGATTGCCGGAAAGTGGAATGTCTCGTGGCTTGAACGCAACGATACGGTTAAGGCTTTTGGCTTTGACGAATATTGCCTTTGGCAAATGTTTGATCGGGACGGCAACAAGAGGTCACGCTACTACCAACCGCATTTCCGCATGAACGGCAAGGTTGAAGAGGACGCGATTGCCGAGCGGTTTGGCCCAGACGTTCTGGCAGATTTTTTGATCGACTTTATGAAACGAAAAAAAAATAAGCCCTTCCTCGTCTATTACCCAGCGTTATTGGTTCATACTCCCTATGTCAGGGTTCCTGGCGGCGCGGCGACCAGTCGACTTCCCGACTCAGAGCAAAAGAGCGGCCCCGAGTGTTTTCCGGAAATGGTTGAGTACCTTGACAAGAATGTTGGGCGGCTGGTGAACGCTGTCGATGACCTTGGAATCAGCAATAATACGATTATTCTCTTTTGCGCAGACAACGGCACGCATGGTCGCGTGACTTCGGTCTGGGGGGACAACCGTAGCAAGGTCAAGGGCGGCAAGATGACGATGACTGATCGAGGTTCACGAGTTCCTCTCATTGTCAGGTGGCCGGGGACTGTTGAGTCAGGAACACAGTGTGATGATCTGGTCGAGTTGGCAGATTTCCTACCCACATTTCTGGAAATTGCTACAGCTCCACAACCAATGCAGCGGATTCACGGACAAAGCTTCTTGCCGCAACTAAGAGGAGAAGATGCTCCTTCAAAAGAATGGGTGCACATCGAGTATAAGAATGAACGATACATCAGAACCAAGGATTGGATCTATACCGACACTGGAATGTTGACCAGAGTGAACGAGTACGGCCAGCCGGAGAATGACTCAGAAGAACAAAACGATCAGTCGGTCGTTCGTGATCACATGAAAAAGATATTTGCTTCAGTCGATAGAACGTAATGAAAAGCCATCGCACGACATTTTGGAATTATTTCGGTAGACGTGGTACTGTCAAATTCTCTCCTGCAAACGTAAGAAAAGCATTGAATCCATGAATAGAATATGCGGCTGCCGTGGCATTTTTTTACTTGCACTCATTTTGGTGGCATCCTTCGCTCATGCTCAGGCGGATGATGCGAGGCCAAATATACTGTTCTTCTTTGCCGACGATTGGGGTCGGTATGCAGGTATTTATGCTGATGAAGATAACCCGTCGCTTAACGATGTGATCTCAACGCCCAACATTGATCGAATCGGTCGGGAAGGCGTGGTGTTTGAAAACGCTTTTGTCCCCGTTGCGTCGTGTGCACCAT
>JBDOMS010000007.1:0-1649 GCA_039831735.1 Pirellulales bacterium | reverse complement strand
GCAAAAATGACTGAAAGTTGGCTTCATCATACGGTGCAGCAAGCGACAAACTTGCGCCAGCACCAACCACTAGTAAGACGACAAGACGGATCATGTGAGTAAATGGTTGAGGTTTGATGAACTTGTCGCAAATGCATCCTGCTGGATTCCTAATTGCTGCAGGATGGTCACAAAAAGATCTGACAACGGACGTCCATCTCGACCCTGACGCTCAAAGCGATGATGGCTCCCGCCACGGAATCCACCTCCAGCAACCATAACCGGAAGATTTCGACTGGAATGCGAACTCGCATTGCCCATTCCACTACCAAAAAGCACCACCGTTGAATCCAACAAGGATTGTCCATCACGATCTTGAATATCTCTTAGTTTTGAGAGAAATCGTGAAAACTGTTCAGCATAAAAACGTTCGATAATCCTCAGTTCTTTGAGCAGGTCGGGCCGCTTTCCATGGTGCGTGAGTGAGTGATAACCCAGGGTAACACCATCAAATGGAAACAAACGATTTCCACCCGGATGTCCATAGCTAATGACGTTCGTGGAGTTTGTTTGGAGTGCGAGTACCATCAGATCGTACATCACAGCGGTGTTGTACGGATAAGTAAGATCTATTGTGTCATCGCCTTCGTCATCACCACGAATAACTGCATCGCTCACCTTTGGCTTATTGATATCAAGCCAATCTGACTTCCGCTTCAACTTTCGTTCAACTTCACGGACAGCAGTAAGAAATTGATCGAGTTTGCCTCTGTCTGCTTTCGCTAACTTCCCCCCCAGGCCCTTTGCATCTTCATACACAACATCGAGAATACTGGCATCTTCCTCAAGATATTGACGGGTCTGCTGCCTCAACTTTGGGCTGTCACTCAAGAACAGTTTCATAAAAACTCTTGCGGGATCAGCCTCTGTTGGCAACTTGACGCCAGCCGGTGACCAAGACACCCCACTCCCCCCAAGGAGCACTGTAGGGAATCGAGTAGTCTGTCCAATTTTCTCACCAAGAAATTGGTCCAGTGTTTCCAGACGTTGCGGCTGATCCTTGGCCTTTTCAACATTAATGCCATTAAGAAATGTATTTGAACAACCATGACCTCCACCCACATCAGGGTGATCCAGATTTGTGAAAAGGGTGAGGTATTCTCGGTGAGGTGCCAACGACTGCAAGAGTGTTGGGAATTCAAAATGCTGACCAGTTTCACGTGGGAAAAATCCTTCCGGATTCATCCCATACGTTGGTGAGACACAGACAAAACGCTGTGCTTTGGATGACGCAACTGTCGAAGCATCGCAACACATCGAATCAAACATGGGTAATGCGAGAGACACTCCCAGCCCACGAAGGAAATGACGCCGGACAATTGCTTTCTTCATGAGTGATTCCAAAAAATGAAGGAAATTTTTTTCGTACTGACCGCAAGCACCATTACTCCAGAAATAGCATATTCTGCATATATCAAAAACGATACTTAGATCTCATCCATTCACTTAGTTTACCTCATGCAAGAATATCTTTCACAATATGACCATGGACATCTGTCAAACGACGTTCAAGCCCATTATGACGAAACGTAAGCCGCGTGTGATCGAGTCCAAGAAGATGCAATATTGTTGCATGAAGATCATGCACACTTGAAACTTTTTCAACCGCC
>JBDOMS010000473.1:0-1650 GCA_039831735.1 Pirellulales bacterium | reverse complement strand
TGTTGGTTGTGCTGTGTACTCGTACATCCTGTTGGGCAAGCGAGTCGAGGTTCCACTACGTTTTGAACGCTTGCGGTTTGCTGATACTGCCCGTGAGAATGAAAAGTGTACCGTGCGAATGTATTACCGCTCGCATGACGAGAAGGAAAGCATCTACGACTTCATCTTATATGGCAGTGACAATCGGCCGATTCTTGCCCTTGATGGGCTCCACCTTGCACGTGTGCCATCACGTCAGGAGTCGCAATGATTTTGCAACCAATGTGTTCTTGTAGTTTCTTAAATCATAAACAGGGAGATGATGATGTTTCTGAGTGACACTCATCTTCCACAATTACTGCCCGTAGAAGCATACTGTGATGAGAAGTGGTATGCGAAGGAAGTGTCAGACGTTTTGTTGCCTGGTTGGCATGCGGTTGCTACGACTAATCAATTCCCAAAGAATGGAAGTTTTATAACTTTCGATCTTTTTGGTCATCCGTTAATACTGAGACGCGAGCGACACGAAATCCACGGCTTTCTTAATATCTGCCCACATCGTTTTTCAAAATTAAGCACAGAGCAGTCGGGTTGTAAAACCATTTTTAAGTGTGGTTATCACGGGTGGGAGTTTGATGAATGTTCTGGTCACACTCGTCGCATTCCTGATGCACCCTCCTTTCGACCGCTCAAGAAAGGGCAATTTGGCCTCGAGAAGGTTCAGGTCAAAACGGTCGGAGGCCTTGTATTTGTTTCACTTTCAGAAAAAAAATCAGTCAGCAATCAAGCTTTTTCGGAGGCTATCGCTGAGTTTGAAAAGATGTTGAACGCGCGTGGTTTCCTAGGGCAGCAAGAGTTTTCACTGCCAGTTAATTGGAAGGTGGCGGTAGAAAATACTTTGGAGAGTTATCACGTTGCTGAAGTTCATCCAAATACATTCGGCAAGGCTCCGGAAGAGCAAGATTGCCGCCATGAGATTGCATCCGACAGTACCCGTTTCTCGGCTTCTGGTGACAACAGATTCCTGGTTTCGTCAGTTGAAAGCCTTCTTCTGTCAAAACTGGGCCATGCAAGATCGGGTAAATATGAGCACATTCATCATCATCCGACATTTACACTTGCGCGGACAGATTGTTTTTCAATCGCGATAAGTTTCCTCCCAAATTCTTCGCGAACAACACGTGTTTTTGTTTCCTGGTTTGCTCAACAGACAGCGAAGGGCTGTAACTATGCGAACTGGATGTTACGTCGTTGGGGGGCAATACAGTCCAGGTTTTGGTTAAAGGTGGTACGCGAAGACGCGAGGGCGGTTATTGGTGTTCAGTCCGGCATCGATGGAGCGAATCGCTCAGGTGGCGAAAGCGATAATCGAGGGCTCATCTCTATACGTGAAGAACGAATCTTTCACTTTCAAAAATGGTTGGTAGATCAAATTGGGTACGTGAAGACGAATGATTATATTGGTTCAGCATAAGGGTGGTATTTCATGATTGATCTAAGTGGAAAGGTTGCATTAGTCACTGGTTCAAGCCGAGGGATCGGGCGTGCTTGTGCGTTGCGTCTGGCTGAGGCTGGTGCTGACGTTGTCGTGAACTATGTCACAAGTAGTAACGAAGCAGAACTTGTTGCAGAGCAGATCGCCGCCATGGGTCGCAACGTCGCATGTGTTCG